>CALJUL010000030.1 GCA_937975725.1 uncultured Pseudoxanthomonas sp.
GGTAAGAGTGAGGCGTGAGGGGCGGTGCGGATGGGCGCTCCGCGGCGATCGATGCTTCACGATCCCGCATGGATCGCGCTGGCAGTCCATGTCGATCCCGCGATGTCATTGCTGTCTTTCCCTCTTCGCAGCGGAACGACGCCATCCGGGCATCACTCCGCGCGGCGTCCCCATTCCCCGTTCCCGCCCCTTCCCCCTGCCATCCGTCATCCCTTGCGCATCCGCCCCGCCGCCCACAGTCTTCCGTAACGACCAACGCCAAGGCGACCACCGATGAACGTGCAGGGCTTCCTCGACCATCTGCTGAAATCCGCGGCCGGCGGACCCGACGGGCTGCTCAATGCCGATTTCGGCCGCGGCGCGGTGGCCGGCGGCGCGCTGGGGCTGCTGCTGGGCAAGCACAAGGCCACCCGCAAGCTGGCGACCTACGGCGGGTTGGCCGCCATTGGCGTGATGGCCTATCGCGCCTACAGCGACTACCAGCGGCAGCAGGGCGGCTTCGCCGCCGGCGCCGCGCCGCAGACCGTGGACCGGTTGTCGCCGCCGCAGGCCGAAGCGCATGGCCAGGCCATCCTCAAGGCGCTGGTCGCCGCGGCCAAGGCCGACGGCCACATCGACGCGCGCGAGCGCCAGGCCATCGAGGGCGAGTTCTCCCGCATCGGCAGCGACGGCGAACTGCAGCAGTGGCTGCACGCCGAACTGGAGAAGCCGCTGGACCCGGCCGACGTGGCGCGCGCCGCCGGCACCCCGGAGATCGCCGCGGAGATGTACCTGGCCAGCCTGATGGTGGCCGACGAACAGAACTTCATGGAGCGCGCCTACCTGGACGAACTGGCCCGGCAGTTGGAACTGGATCCGGCGCTGAAGGCGCAACTGGAACGCCAGCTCGCGCAGCCGCAACCTCCGCCGCTGCCCTGAGCCGCGCGATGCGACCGGCCTCACGCCGCCTGCGACGCCTCGCCTGGTCGCTGCTCTGGCTCACGGCGCTGGGCCTGCTGCTGGCCTGGAGCTGGCGACAGCCGTTCATGGCCTCCGCGCGCATGCTGTGGGACATCGCCCGCGCACCGGCGCCGGCCGCCCTGCCCGTCCCAGTGCACGGCGTGCGCGCCGGCCAGATCGCCGACACCTTCGGTGCGCCGCGCGGCAGCCGACGCAGGCACGAGGGCGTGGACATCTTCGCGCCGCGCGGCACGCCCGTGGCCAGCGCCACCCGCGGCATCGTGGTGTCGGTGGACGACGGCGGCCTGGGCGGCCGGCAAGTATGGGTGCTCGGCCCGGGGCGCGAGCGCCACTACTACGCCCACCTGGACGACTGGGCGCCCGGGCTCTCCACCGGCCAGGCGGTGCAGGCCGGCAGCGTGCTGGGCTTCGTCGGCACCACCGGCAACGCGCAGGGCACGCCGCCGCATCTGCATTACGGCATCTACGGCGCACAGGGTGCGCACGATCCGCTGCCGCTTCTCAGGGCGGGCGCACGCCCGCCGGCACGCTGAACCGCGCCGTCCCGCGGAACAGTCCATCGCGGCAGCGGCCCTCGTCCCGCTGCGGGCGCGGGCCTATCTTGGGCAGGGTCCCCAGCGCGCTCCGGCGCATGCCGCCATGCCCAACCACAGCCACCGTTACCGCATCACCGTCACCCCCATCGAGAACGATGGCCTGCAATGCAGCGGCCGCTGCACCATCGAGTTCGAGCACGCCTGCCACGACGACTGGATGCGCATCCTCGAAGCCGTGCAGCGCCAGCGCGGGCTCAGCGGCGACGAGCGCGCCGCCCTGGTCGTGGGCACCAAGCTGCTCAGCGGCCTGATGCTGGACCACCGCAAGGAAGCGGACGACCTGTTCGCACCGCTGCGCCCGCACATGGGCGAATTCATCAAGTCGCTGAAGGAACGCAGCCGCGACGCCGGCTGAATCGCGCGTGCCGGCATCGCCGGCCTGCTGCCATCGGCACGGCTCGCCGTCCGTGGCGATGCTCTCTCCATCACGAAGCCGCAGCAGGGCCGCACCGCCCCGCCGGGACGAAACGTCCGGTCCCTCTCGCCTCGCACCCGCCGACCACCGCGCCGGTTAGCGTGCGGACAGCCAGGCCGGGCTAAGGTGCGCCGACACCTCCCGGAGCCTTCCATGCGCACACGCCGCCGCTTCCTGTCCGCCATGCTCGCCGCGGGCGCTGTGCTCGCGCTGGCGGGCTGCGGAACGCTCAACACGGTCACCGGCCTGCTGGGCAACCAGATCGCCTTCACCCAGCCGCAACTGCAACGCCACCTCAACCACAGCTTCCCGCGCGAATTCGACAAGCTGGGCGGGCTGGTGTCGGCCACGCTCACCAATCCGCGCCTGAGCATCCCGTCCGGCGACGACCGCCTGCGTCTGGATTTCGACATCGGCGTCAGCGCGCTGGGCGCGCGCGATGTCAGCCGCGGCCATTTCGCCCTCGCCAGCCGCCTGCGCTACGACCCGGCCACGCAGGGCCTGCACCTGGACGATCCGGAAATCCTCTCGGTCGAAGTTCCGGGCTCGGGCGCGCTGATGTCAGGCGGCACGCGCCAACTGGTCAACACCGTGCTGGCCGAATACGCGCGCAGCGAACCGGTGTACCGGATCGACAGCGACATCCTGCGCCGCCTGCCCGCCAGCAAGCGGATCGGCAGCACCCGCATCGAAGGCGGCCGCGTGGTCGTCCACCTGCAATGAGGTTCTCCGCCATGCGCATGAAGACCCTGGCCCTGCGCGCCGCCCTGTTCCTGCTCGCCCTGCCCGCGGCGGCCATCGGCGCCCCCACCACGCTGCGCGTGGAGGCCGCGCAACTGCAGGCGGCCGCGCAGGCCGGCTTTCCGCTGGAGCATGAATTGCTGGAAGGCTTCGCCTCGCTGGCGCTGAGCGATCCGGACGTGCGCATCCCGGTGCCGGGCGAACGCCTGCGCCTGCAGATGGTCTACGCCATCACCCTGGCGACCGGCCAGCGCGTGGAGAGCGGCAACCTGGTGGTCAGCAGCGGCCTGCGCTACGACCCGGCCACTCGCGGGCTGCACCTGGTGGACCCGCAGATCGAACACCTGGGCACCAGCGCCGCCGGCCGCGGCCTGCCCGGCGGCGGTTCGCGCGAAGCCTTGCAGGAACTGGTCCGCGACTATGCGCGCACCCGCCCGCTCTACCGCCTGAGCGACGACGACCTGGCCCAGGTCCCCGGCACGCTGGCCGCCGATGCCGTGCGCGTGCAGGACGGCGCGGTGGTGATCGCCCTGCACTCCGCGCCTGCCCGCTGAAGCGGGACATCGAAGCCATCGGATAGAGCACGTGGGTGCGGGATCGCGAGATCGCGACCTACGCACGGCAGGTCGGCCCTGCGTGACCGGTGCGAAGACGTATTTGCAAATCTTCGCCTGCAAATGCACGGCCATCGCGCACCTGCCGAGCCGCCTCAACGCCGCTCGGACGCACTATCGAGCGCGGATCGATGATCCGGCTCGACTAGCGGAATCGGCTTCATCAACGGGAACAGGCGGCATCCGGAACGATGTGCTTCCGGGCCGGCAAATCGGGGACATGGCCCCGACCTGCGCATCGCGGCCCCGCTTGCATGGCGACGCAGACAGGCTGGCGCTCCGCCTGCGGATGCGCGGCGATCCGCGCCTCCCGGACCGCTTCAGTGCTTGGGCTGCAGCATGGTCCCCGTGCACTTGCTGCTGCCGCAGCGGCAGGCCCAGATCTTCTTCAGGCGGGCGGTGTGCGGCTCGTCCAGGGTGATGCCGTAGTTGTAGGTCAGTTCCTCGCCCGGCTTGATGGCGCGCAGCGCCTCGATGAACACCTTGTCCTTCTTGCGGTTGCCGCCGTCGTGCTCCTCGATCACCGCCTCGCAGTTGGGGTCGCAGCTATGGTTGATCCAGCGCGCCTTGTTGCCCTTGTGGTTGGCGTCGATGACGTAGTCGTCGTTGAGCGTGAACAGGAAGGTGTGGCCGGATTCCACGTCGCCGGTGTCGTCGGCGTCCACTTCCTCGTGGGTGCGGCGCTTGCCCTTGTATTCCACGACCCGCTCGCCCTTCCGGATCGGTGCGATGGCGAACACGCCGTTGCCGTGGATGTCGGACTGGCGGGCTTCGATCTTCTTCTCTTTCTTCTTTGCCATCGCAGGGAAATGTGGGAACGGGAGCGGCGATTGTCGCATGCCGCGCGCGGATAGGCCGAAGGTCACCGTGACCGTCGCCACGACGACGCCCCGCGCTGTCCGGAACCGGCCCGCGCAGGCCGTTGGTGATCGGCGTTCACGACACAAACCGGTCTCCTTCCATGTCCCGTCATTCCGCGTTTTCCCTGGCCGCCCTGGCCCTGCTGCTCTCCGCCTGCCGCCCGGCGGCCGATCGCCCTGCCGCCGCCGCACTGCCCACCTCCGCCGATGCGCACGCCGCCGCACCGGAAGCGCGCGGCGAATACCTGGTGCGCATAGCCGGCTGCAACGATTGCCACACGCCGGGCTACGCCGAAGCGCAGGGCCGGATCGACCAGGCCGACTGGCTGGTGGGTTCGCCGGTCGGCTTCAACGGTCCCTGGGGCACCACCTATGCCAGCAACCTGCGCCTGCGCATGCAGCAGATGGACGAAGCGCAGTGGCTGGAATACAGCGCCAACCTGCGCACGCGCCCGATGATGCCGGACTTCGGCGTGCGCGCCATGAGCGAAGAGGACCGGCGCGCGATCTACCGCTTCGTGCGCTCGCTGGGGCCGGCCGGGCAACCGGCGCCGGAAGCACTGCCGCCGGGCAGGACGCCGCCGGCGCCCTACTTCGGGCTGGTGCTGCCGGCCGCGCCCGCGGCGCCGCAGGCGCCCACCGCACCGTCAGCACCGGCACCAGGCGGCTGAGCCTGCGGTCGCGTCACCAGGACAGGCGGCCGCCGAACATCCAGAACAGGCCCATCGCCAGGCCGAACACGGTCCAGAACGCCGTGCCCAGGCCGCGGAACAGCTTCATCGCCAGGTACAGGCCGCCGGCGGCCAGCAGGACGCGCCATAGGAAACCCGTGTCCAGGCCGCGGCCGGACGGGTTGGATTCGGAAGCGGCGTGCATCGTGTTCATGGCGAAGTCCTCGTAATCGGGCCGTCCGGGAGTGGACGCGGCCCATCTTCCGGATCGCCCGGGGCCGGCGTCAGTCGCAGGCATCAGCCGTCGCGCATGACATCCGTCAGCCGCGGCGGCGGCGCCTGAACGGGGAAAACCGCCGGGGTTTGAGCGCGGCGGCAGGAAAGCGTACAATTTCGGTACGCTTTCGACCGACCCCCTCCTCCCATGCTCCGCGTCACCAAGCTGACCGACTACGCCACCGTGGTCCTGACCGTGCTCGCCGCGCGGCCGGGCGAGATCCTCAGCGCCTCCGACCTGGCCGAGCACTCCGGCCTGGAACCGACCACCGTCAGCAAGGTGCTCAAGCCGCTGGCGCAGGCCGGACTGGTCGAGGGCCTGCGCGGCGCGCACGGCGGCTACCGCCTGAGCCGCGACGCGGCCGACATTTCGCTGGTCGAGATCGTCGAAGCCATGGAAGGTCCGCTGGCAATGACCGAATGCAGCCAGGCCGACAGCCACTGCGGCATCGCCCACCAGTGCGGCGCGCGCGCCAACTGGCGGCTGATCAACGACGTGGTGGCCGACGCCCTGCGTGGCTTCACCCTGGCGCAGATGATCGCGCCCCCTCCCCTTTCCGACGACCCGCGCCGGCGCCCCATCGCCGTGCAGGTCGCGACCCGTTGAACCGTAGGCAGCCCCATGGCCACCGAGAACGCTGAAATCCTGGAACAGCTCGGACGTCGCTACGACGCCGGCTTCGTCACCGACATCGAATCCGACTCGCTCCCGCCGGGTCTGGACGAGGACGTCGTCCGCGCCCTGTCGGCGAAGAAGAACGAGCCCGAGTGGATGACCGAATGGCGCCTGGCCGCCTACCGCCACTGGCTGACCATGCCGGCGCCGCACTGGGCCAAGCTGAAGATCGGCCCGATCGACTTCCAGGCCATCAGCTACTACTCCGCGCCCAAGGCCAAGTACAAGTCGCTGGACGAAGTGCCGCAGGAGCTCATCGACACCTACGACAAGCTGGGCGTGCCGCTGCACGAGCGCGCCAAGCTGGCCGGCGTGGCGGTGGACGCGGTGTTCGATTCCGTGTCCGTCGGCACCACGTTCCGCAAGGAACTGGCCGAGAAGGGCATCGTCTTCTGCTCCATGTCCGAGGCCATCGCCGAGCATCCCGAGCTGGTGAAGCGCTACCTGGGCAGCGTGGTGCCGGTGGGCGACAACTACTTCGCCGCGCTGAACTCGGCGGTGTTCTCCGACGGCAGCTTCGTGTTCATCCCCAAGGGCGTGCGCTGCCCGATGGAACTGAGCACCTACTTCCGCATCAACGCCGGCCACACCGGCCAGTTCGAGCGCACCCTCATCATCTGCGAGGACAAGGCCTACGTCTCCTACCTGGAAGGCTGCACCGCGCCGATGCGCGACGAGAACCAGTTGCACGCGGCCGTGGTGGAACTGGTCGCGCTGGAAGACGCCGAGATCAAGTACAGCACGGTGCAGAACTGGTACCCGGGCGACGAGGAAGGCCGCGGCGGCATCTACAACTTCGTCACCAAGCGCGCCGAATGCCGCGGCGCGCGCAGCAAGGTGACCTGGACGCAGGTGGAGACCGGTTCGGCCATCACCTGGAAGTACCCGTCCTGCGTGCTGCTGGGCGACGACT
Organism: uncultured Pseudoxanthomonas sp.; assembly: GCA_937975725.1. Classification (GTDB taxonomy): domain Bacteria; phylum Pseudomonadota; class Gammaproteobacteria; order Xanthomonadales; family Xanthomonadaceae; genus Pseudoxanthomonas_A. Next base: position 6,723 of record CALJUL010000030.1, read on the forward strand.
CGGTGGGCGAGTTCCACTCCGTGGCGCTGACCCACCACCGCCAGCAGGCCGACACCGGCACCAAGATGATCCACCTCGGCAAGCGCACCAAGTCCAAGATCGTCAGCAAGGGCATCAGCGCCGGCCGCGGCCAGAATACCTACCGCGGCCTGGTCAAGGTGGATCGCAACGCCGACGGCGCGCGCAACTACACCCAGTGCGACAGCCTGCTGATCGGCAAGCAGTGCGGCGCCCACACCTTCCCCTACATCGAGGTGAAGAACCCCGGTGCCACCGTCGAGCACGAGGCCACCACCTCCAAGATCAGCGACGACCAGATGTTCTACTGCCGCGCCCGCGGGATTTCCCAGGAGGACGCCGTCAGCATGATCGTCGACGGCTTCTGCAAGCAGGTCTTCCGCGAACTGCCGATGGAATTCGCGGTGGAGGCGAAGAAGCTGCTGGAAGTGAGCCTGGAAGGTTCCGTCGGCTGACCTGCTTTTCCCTTCTCCCTCCGGGAGAAGGTGGCGCGAAGCGCCGGATGAGGGTATGGCGAAGCCCGCGACGCCCGAACCATCGCGGCTCCGCCGGACCCTCACCCCAACCCCTCTCCCGATGGAAGAGGGGCTCGAAAGAATCAAACGGAAACGAACATGCTCAAGATCGAAAACCTCCACGCCAGCGTCGCCGGCAAGGAAATCCTGAAAGGCCTCTCGCTGGAAGTGAAGCCCGGCGAAGTGCACGCTATCATGGGCCCCAACGGCGCGGGCAAGTCCACGCTGGGCAACATCCTGGCCGGGCGCGAGGGCTACGAGGTCACCGCCGGCACCGTCGAGTTCGACGGCAGGCCGCTGCTGGAACTGGAACCGGAAGAGCGCGCCGCCGCCGGCATGTTCCTGGCCTTCCAGTACCCGGTGGAAATCCCCGGCGTGAACAACACCTATTTCCTGCGCGCCGCGCTCAACGCCCAGCGCAAGGCGCGCGGCGAGACGGAACTGGACTCCATGCAGTTCCTCAAGCTGGTGCGCGAGAAGCTGGCCGTGCTGCACCTGAAGGACGAACTGCTGCACCGCGGCGTCAACGAGGGCTTCAGCGGCGGCGAGAAGAAGCGCAACGAGATCTTCCAGCTTGCCGTGCTGGAGCCGAAGCTGGCGATCCTGGACGAGACCGACAGCGGCCTGGACATCGACGCGCTGAAGAACGTGGCCGACGGCGTCAACGCCCTGCGCGCGCCCGACCGCGCTTTCCTGGTCATCACCCACTACCAGCGCCTGCTCGACTACATCAAGCCTGACGTGGTGCACGTGCTGGCCGGCGGCCGCATCGTGGAAACCGGCGGCCCCGAGCTGGCGCTGGAACTGGAACAGCACGGCTACGCCTGGATCAAGGACCGCGTGGCGCCGGAGCCGGCGGCGTGAATCCGGCACCCGCCCTGCATCCGCTTATCCATGGTTCCTGCGCACACCGGAACCCGTTTCGCTCGTGCCCGCAGGCCATCCGGCCCCAGTGCAACGGCGAAACCGCTCCCGGCCTGCGCCGGGATGACGCCCAGTAGGAACCACCCCGCATGACCGTACTCCTCGACTCCCTGGCCTCCGCCTTCACCGGCGACGCCGCGCGCCGCGCGGTGCTGGACGAAGCGCTGCGCGACGGCCTGCCCGGCCCGCGCGCCAAAGCCTGGAAATACACCTCGCTGCGCCAGCTCGAACGCCGCCGCTTCGCCGCCGTCGCCTCCGCGCCGGACGTCGACCCGATGCTGCTGGCCGACATCCCCGCGCCGCGCGCGGTGTTCGTCAACGGCCGCTATTCCGTGGCGCTGTCGCTGACCACCGACCTGCCCGACGGCGTCAGCCTGCAACTGCTGTCCGAAGCCCTGGCCGAAGGCGGCGACGCCGCGCGCTTCCTGCAGCGCCGCTTCGAGCGCACCGACGAAGTCTTCGCCCGCCTCAACGCCGCGCTGGCGAACGAAGGCGTGCTGCTGCGCGCCGAGCCCGGCGTGCACTGCGAACGGCCGCTGCACCTGGTCTTCATCGGCGCCGCGGATGCGGAAGGTGCGCCCGCCGATGCGCCGGCGCCGGCCGAGGGCACACCCGCGCTCGATCGCGCCTGGCACCTGCGCAACCTGATCGAACTGCGCGCCGGCGCCTCGCTGGCGGTGGTGGAACACCACCTCGCCACCGCGCCGCATGCGCACTTCGTCAATGCCCTGACCCACGTCCACCTGGCCAAGGGTGCGCGGCTGTCGCACGCCCGCGTGCAGGCCGACAGCGCGCGCGCGACCACGCTGCTGCGCACCGATGCGGCACTGGCACGCGATGCGGAATACCGGCGCGTGGACCTGGAACTGGGCGGCGCGCTGTCGCGCCACGAACTGAACGTGCGACTGGAAGGCGACAACGCCCGCCTGGTCGCCAACGGCGTGCTGCTGGCCGACGGCCGTCGCCACGTCGATACGCGCCTGGGCATCGACCACATCGCCCGCGACACTGCCTGCGGACTGACCTGGCGCGGCCTGGGCGCCGGCCGCGGCCGCGTGGTCTTCCACGGCGGCATCCTGATCCGCGAAGGCGCGGACGGCACCGACGCGGCGCTGTCCAACAAGAACCTGCTGCTGTCGGACAACGCCGAGATCGACACCCAGCCCGTGCTGGAAATCCACGCCGACGAAGTCAAGGCCGCGCACGGTGCCACCGTCGGCCGGCTCGACGCGCAGGCGCTGTTCTACCTGCGCTCGCGCGGGCTGCCGCAGGATGAAGCGCGCCAGCTCCTGACCGCCGCCTTCTGCCGCGAGCCGCTGGCCGTCATCGAGGACGAAGGACTGCGCGAACGGCTCACGGCGCACGTCGATGCCGCCCTGGCGGCACTGGGGACGCGATGAACGCACCGCACTCGCCCTCTTCCACGCCGGCGCAGCACGCCGGGCATGCGAACGGCCCGCACGGCGATGCCGCGCGGACAAGCCATGCCCGTTCGCAAACGGACGGAACCGCCGCCCCCGACTGGCCGAAGATCCGCGCCGATTTTCCCCTGCTGGAACGGCAGGTGCAGGGCAAGCCGCTGGTCTACCTGGACAGCGCCAACACCGGGCAGAAGCCGGCGGCGGTGATCGAGGCGGTGGACGATTTCTACCGCCGCCACAACGCCAACGTCAGCCGCGCCGTGCACACGTTGGGCACCGAGGCCACCGACGCCTACGAAGGCGCGCGCAGGAAGCTGGCGCACTTCCTCAACGTGCGCGCCGACGAGCTGGTGCTGTGCAGCGGCACCACCTTCGCGATCAACCTGGTCGCCTATTCGTGGGCGCTGCCGCGGCTGAAGGCCGGCGACACCATCCTGGTCTCGCGAATGGAGCACCACGCCAACATCGTGCCGTGGCAACTGGTCGCCCAGCACACCGGCGCCACGGTCAAGGTCGCCGAGATCCACCCCGACGGCACGCTCGACCTGGACGCGCTGCACGCGGCGATGACCGGCGACGTGAAGCTGCTCGCCGTCACCCACACGTCCAACGTGCTGGGCACGGTCAACCCGGTGCGCGATATCTGCCGCGAGGCGCGCCGGCGCGGCATCGTCACCGTGGTGGACGGCTCACAAGCCGTGCCGCACCGCGCCGTCGACATCGCGGCGATCGGCTGCGATTTCTACGCACTGACCGGCCACAAGATGTGCGGCCCCACCGGCACCGGCACGCTGTGGGCGCGCCGCGAGCACCTGCAGGCCATGCCACCCTTCATCGGCGGCGGCGAGATGATCAAGGAAGTCAGCTTCGACGGCACCGTGTTCAACGACCCGCCGCACAAGTTCGAGGCTGGCACGCCCAACATCGCCGGCTTCGTCGGCCTGGGCGCGGCGGTGGACTACCTGGAAGGCGTGGGCATGGCCCACATCGCCGCGCGCGAGACCGAACTGCTGGCGCACTTGACCGAGGAACTCGACAAGGTCGAAGGGCTGCGCATCTTCGGCCGCGCACCGGACAAAGCCGCCGTGGTGTCGTTCCTGATCGAAGGCGCGCACGCGCACGACCTGGCCACCCTGCTGGACCTGGAAGGCGTGGCCGTGCGTTCCGGCCAGCACTGCGCGCACCCGCTGCTGCAGTTCTACGGCGTGGCAGCCACGCTGCGCGCGTCGCTGGCGTTCTACAACACGCACGAGGAAATCGAGCGGTTCATCGCCGCACTGCAGAAGGCGCGGCGGTTGCTGGCGTAGTGCGGGGTGCACTACTGGTGTAGTGCTGGTGGTGTAGTGCTGGCTGGTGCCGTTTGCGGAGTGCGCGCTCGCTGTGCTGCTGTTCTCGGCGTGCATGGCTTGGGCCCTGCTTCCTCCGGAAATTGGAGTGAAGGCCGCCGGAACCTGTGGCGCTTCCGGCTTCGGACCCAGGAAACACTAGCGTGATCCGAATCCCTCTCCCGCCGAGAAGGGCTCGAATCATGCCGCTTGGGAAGACGAACAGCCGCGCCAACAAACGCCACCGCAACAAGAAGCTCCAAGCCCAAGCTCGAACCCACCCGCAACGCATCGCCCTACAATGTCCCCCATGGACACGCTCAACTTCCGCAACGCCACCCCCGGCGACATCCCCGCTCTTGTCGCCCTGGTGACCTCCGCCTACCGCGGCGACGCCAGCCGCCGGGGCTGGACCACCGAGGCCGATCTGCTCGACGGCCAGCGCATCGACCCGGACGTGCTGCGCCACGACATCGAACGCCCGGCCAGCCGCATCCTGCTGGCCGAGCGCGATGGCGCTTCCGGAACGAACCCGACACAGCATGGCCTGCTGGCCTGCGCGCACGTGGCCATCGAGGACGGCGCGGGTTACTTCGGCATGTTCGCCGTGCGACCCGACCTGCAGGGCGGCGGCGTGGGCAAGGCGATGCTGGCCGAAGCCGAGCGGATCGTGCGCGAGGAATGGCGGCTGCCGGCGATGCGCATGACCGTGATCGACGTGCGCGAGGAACTGATCGCCTTCTACCAGCGCCGCGGCTACGCGCGCACCGGCATCAAGAAACCCTTCCCCTACGGCGACGAGCGCTACGGCGTGCCGTTGCGCGGCGACCTGCGCTTCGAAGTGCTGCACAAGCCCCTGTCCGTGGAGGCGGTGGCATGAGCGATACCTGGACCTTCGTCTGCGCCACCGCCGAGCTGCTGCCCGGCGAGCGCAAGACCGTGTTCGACGAAGTGACGGGCACGCCGATCGTGGTGTTCAACCACGACGGCGATCTGTACGCATTGGAGGACCAGTGCAGCCATGAGGACTTCGAACTGTCCTCGGGCAGCTACGACCCGGCCGAAGGCAGCATCGAATGCATCCTGCACGGCGCCCGCTTCGACCTGCACGACGGTCGCGCCCTCTGTGCGCCGGCCTACACCCCCGTCGCCACCTTCCCCACCAAGGTCGAGCACGGCGGCGTCTGGACCCGCGACGACCGCGACTGATCCGGGCGGGCTTTCCGGCCCAGTCGGCGGGAATTCAGTTGTAAATGGGAATCCATCTCATTAACATGAGCATCTCCCTGTCCGTCGCCCCGGCAATCGCCTCTTGGCCCCCGACCTCCTCCGCCGCCGTCCGGATTCCCGCCGCTGGGCTTTCGTCGCCCTCGCGTGGCTCCTGGGCCTGCTCCTGGCCGCAGCGGCCGGGACCGGGCCCGTGTCGGCGGGTATGCGGGCTCAGGCGACCAGCGTCATCGGCACGACGGTTGCCGGCCCCACGGGCATGCCGCAGGACATCGCGGATGCCGTGCCGGCCCCCACGCCTGCCACCGAAGCCGAGGCCGCCTCGGACGGCGTGCCCGAGGTCGAAGAACCCGGCCTGACTCAGGCCTCGACCCTCCATTGCACGGGTACCGACCTGCTTGCCGTCGCGGCGATAGCCCACGGCTCGCTCGGCAATTCCCCGCCGCGCTACCGCGGCCAGGCTCCCCCGGCGAACGCCTGAGCCTTGCCTGCGCGCCGCGCAGGCCGTCGTTCCACCGCTCCGCCTCCTTTTCGCCCCGCATCCGCTGCCACCGTGCCGGCCGCCGCGTCGCAGCGTCGGCCGGCGCGATGCGCCTGCGCCCACGGCCGCGCATCGGACGACCGTCTTCCTCCCTCCCCAACCACCCCGTGAGATGGACTCCATGAGCTACATCAAGACCCGCAAGTACGCGCCCCGCGCCACCGTGCTGGCCACCGCCACGCTTGCCGCCGGCTTCTCCACGCTGCCGGCGCAGGCCGCCGATGCTGCCGACGCCGATGCCGCCCCGGCGGAACAGAAGGCCACCGACCTGGACAAGGTGCAGGTGCGCGGTAGCTGGTTCAATCCGTCCTCGCCGAAGTTCACCGCCGAACTGCTGGACACGCCGAAGACGGTGTCGATCGTGACCGAGAAGCTGCTGGAGGAAACCGGCGCCACCAACCTGCAGGACGCCCTGCGCATGGTGCCCGGCATCACCTTCGGCGCCGGCGAAGGCGGCAACCCGACCGGCGACCGACCCTTCATTCGCGGCTTCGACGGGCAGAGCAACACCTTCATCGACGGCATGCGCGACGTGGGCATGCAGACCCGCGAGGTGTTCAACCTGGAGCAGGTGGAAGTGGTGAAGGGCCCCAGCTCGGCCTACGGCGGCCGCGATTCCGGCGGCGGCAGCATCAACCTGGTCAGCAAGACGCCCAAGCTGAAGGACGAGACCCGCCTCGGCCTCGGCGCCGGCACCGACAGCTACCTGCGCGGCACGGTGGACAGCAATGTGGTGCTGGGCGACGGCATCGCCACGCGCGTGAACCTGATGAAGCACGAATCCGACATCGCCGGCCGCGACGCGGCCAACGTCAGTCGCTGGGGCATCGCGCCGTCGATCGGCTTCGGCCTGGGCGGCGACGCGCAACTGATCGTCAGCCACTACCACATGGAAACCGACGACCTGCCCGATGCCGGCGGCTTCCCCTACAACAATCCGTTCGCCGCCACTTCGCCCAATGCCGCGCTCAACGGCGACGGCCGCCCGCTGGTGCCGGACCGCAACGCCTACTACGGCCTGAAGGACCGCGACTTCCAGCGCACCCGCGCCGACATCAGCACCATCGACGCCAGCTACGCCTTCGGCGAGCACAAGGTGCGCAATGTCGTGCGCATCGGCAACACCAGCAACGACTACCTGTGGACCCAGCCGGACGACAGCAAGGGCAACCCGAACCTGTACGGCACGGTGTGGCGCCGCACCAACACCCGCGCCGCGGACGTGGACAGCTTCGCCGACCAGCTCAGCCTGAGCGGCCGCTTCCAGACCGGCGCCATCGGCCACAGCTACAGCGCCGGCTTCGAATACAGCGACGAGAAGATGTCGCGCGGCAGCTACCAGATCGGCCTGGTCAACGGCAGGAACGGCACCTGGAACCCGCTGACCATCCTTCCCAACGGCACCGGCGGCACGAGCTGCCCGACCACCGGCGCGGCCACCGGCTACAACTGCACCGACTTCGCCAATCCGAACCCGGACGATCCCTGGGCCGCTTCCCATACGGTGTACCGCAGCAACAAGGCACTCGACGTCACCCAGGAAACCAAGACCTTCTCGGTGTACGCGTTCGACACCCTGGAACTGACGCCGCAGTGGCTGATCAACCTGGGTCTGCGCTACGACAACTACGAGACCGTCCTGACCACGCCGTCGGCCACCGCCGCGCCCGTGATGCTGACCAACAAGAACGATTTCGTGAACTACCAGGCCGGCGTCGTCTACAAGCCGACCGCCAACGGCAGCGTCTACCTGTCCTGGGGCACCTCGTCCACCCCGCCGGGCATGGACGGCGGCGACGGCGCGGACGGCCTCACTGCCGCGATCGCCGACCTGGAGCCGCAGGACAGCACCAACGTCGAGCTGGGCGTGAAGTGGAACCTGTTCGACAACGCGCTGGCGCTGACCGCTGCAGCGTTCCACACCGTGATGGACAACGCCCGCGTGCCCAGTGATGCCGGCACCACGCGCAACGCCGGCAAGAAGAAGGTGGACGGCGTGGAGGTCGGCTTCGCCGGCAAGCTCGCCGACAACTGGAGCGTCTACGGCGGCTATACGTACCTGGACGCCGTGCTGGCGGACAACGGCTACGTCAACACCGGCACCTCCGCCGCGCCGGTCTGGACGCCCTCGCCCAACAACGGCAACCAGTTCCCGAACAACGCCAAGCACAGCGCCAATCTGTGGACGACCTACGCCTTCCCGTTCGGCCTGACCATCGGCGGCGGCGCGACCTACCTGGACAAGCAGTACGGCAACGCGGCCAACACCAAGTGGATCCCGGGCTACACCCGCTGGGACGCGATGGCCAGCTACGCCTTCGGCCAACGCTACAGCCTGCAGTTGAACGTGCAGAACCTGACCGACAAGCTGTATTTCAACAAGCCCTATGCGTCGCACTACGCCAGCATCGCGCCCGGCCGCTCGGCGACCCTGACCTTCAACGTCAGATTCTGATCCAGGCCCGGGCGCAACGGCGGCAGGCGCTCGCCTGCCGCCGTTCCTCCCTCCGACCGCATACCGCTCCCGGCCATGCCCGACCCCGTCCGCCCGCTCGATGCCGATGTGCTCGCCGCGCACCTGCGCGCATCGCCGGAAGACGCCTTCGGCGCCGCGCTGAAGACCGCGCAGGCCGGGCAGGTGGCGGCGCAACTGTTGCTGGCGCAGATGCACATGGAAGGCAAGGGCGCCGCGCACGATCCGCAGGCGGCGCTGTTGTGGTATTCGGTCGCCGCCAACAACGGCAATACGATGGCGATGAACATGCTCGGACGCTGCCACGAACTGGGCGAAGGCACGCCGGTGGACCTCGCCTTGGCCGCCATCTGGTACCGCCGCGCCGCGGAAGCCGGGCTGGACTGGGGCATGTACAACTACGCCAACCTGCTGGCTACCGGACGCGGCACCGCCAGGGACACCGCCAAGGCGCTGGAGTTCTACACGCACGCCGCCCACCTGGGCCACGCCAAGTCGATGAACCTGCTGGCGCGGCACCTGGAAGAAGGCCTGGACATACCCCGCGATCCGCAGGCCGCGCTGGCGTGGTACCGCCGCTCCGCCGAGTCCGGCGATTTCCGAGGGCAGGCGAACTACGCTTCGATCCTGCTGCAACAGGGCGAAGTCAGGCGGGCGACCGACCTGTTGCGGCAGGCGCTGGCCCAGGGCAGTCCGTCGTTCATGGCCCGCATCGTGCCGGAGCTGGCCGCATCCGAGCACCCGCAAATCCGCGAACTGGTCGCGCATCTCGCGCCCTGAGGAGTCCCGCATGCTGCTGCACATCCCCAACGTGTTGACCGCCGGCCAGGTTGCGGAGATCCGCCGCAAGCTGGACGCGGCCGAGTGGACCGACGGCCGCGAGACCGTCGGCACGCTGGGCGCGCAGGTCAAGCGCAACCTGCAACTGCCCGAGACCTCGCCGCTGAAGCGCGAACTGGGCGAGACCATCCTCGTCGCGCTGGCGAAGAACCCGCTGTTCTTCAGCGCCGCGCTACCGCTCAAGTACCTGCCACCGCGCTTCAACCTGTACGCCGGCGGCGGCACCTACGGCTTCCACGTGGACGGCGCGATGATGAGCCTGGCGCAAGGCGAACAACTGCGCTCCGACGTCTCCTGCACGCTGTTCTTCGCCGATCCGGACGAATACGACGGCGGCGAGCTGGTCGTCAGCGACACCTACGGCGAGCACGAGGTGAAGCTGCCCGCCGGCGACATGATCGTCTACCCGTCGAGCAGCCTGCACCAGGTGATGCCGGTGACGCGCGGCGCCCGGCTCGCCTCGTTCTTCTGGGTGCAGAGCATGGTCCGCGACGACGCGAAAAGGCGGATGCTGTTCGAAATGGATGCGTCCATCGAGACGCTGCGGCGCACCGGCGCGGACGCCGACGCGGTCCTCAGGCTGACCGGCGTGTACCACAACCTGCTGCGGCAATGGAGCGAGGTCTGAGGCGGCAGCGCTTCCCCACAAACAAGAATTCGCCTCGTTTGCACTTGATAGGCATTCTCATCTAGAATCCTCCCCGACCGGCGCCCCGGATGGCGGCGCCCCTTGGGGAAGCACGTGATCCACGCACAGCCAACGTCCACCCGCTCCGTGCGCGCACCGGCCGTTGGCCTGCGCGTGCAGGCGTGGCAGGCGGCCTGCTGGATGCTGGCGCTGCTGCTCCTGGCGTCCCTGCTCCCGGCGGCCGCGCATGCGGCGTCGGCCCTGGATGCCCGGGCGCCGGATACGGCCCTGGAACTGCGCGCATCCGCGCCGGACGCGCACGATGAAGCGCCGCACGAACCCGAGCAGCACCGCGAACTGCCGGCGAAGAAATCGCGCCTGACCTCCCTGCAGGTCCAGGACGCGCCCATGCTGCGTACGCGCCACCGCGCCGGCATCGCCGCGCCACGCGCGCACCGCCTGGACGTGCACGCAGGCTCTCCGCCTGCCGCCGAAACCCCGCTCCGCCTCCGGCCCGATCCTTCCCTGCGCCTGCATCCGGGCCAGGCGCCGCCGCGCGCGGCCTGACGCCGCACCGGCCTTCCACGGCCGGACGCCGATCCTCCCGCTTTCCCTCGCCCGCCGCGCGCCCGCACGGCGGCAGCCCCCGCTTTTTCCCTACCTTCCGACAGGACCCCCCATGAACCACGAACGCTCCCCGCGGCGCGTCGCGCTGCGCCGCACGCCCCTCGCCCTGGCACTGTTCGCCGCGGCCGCCCCCGCCCTGGCCCAGTCCGCGCCCGACGGCGCCGCCGACGCCAAGGACCTGGACACCGTCGTCGTCACCGCCTCCGGCTTCGAGCAGAAGATCACCGACGCGCCGGCCAGCATCAGCGTGATCACGCGGGAAGAGCTGAGCAAGCGCCCCTACATGACGCTGCTGGATGCCGTGCGCGACCTGGAAGGCGTCGATGTCGGCGAGACCCGCGACAAGACCGGCCAGGGCACCATCTCCATGCGCGGCATGGGTTCGGACTACACCCTGATCCTGGTCAACGGCAAGCGCCAGAACAATCACGGCGACATCTACCCGAACAGCTTCGGCGGCAACCAGTTCAACCACATCCCGCCGCTGGACGCGATCGAGCGCATCGAAGTCATCCGTGGCCCGGCGTCCACGCTTTATGGCGCCGATGCGATGGGCGGCGTGATCAACATCATCACCAAGAAGAACCTGGACAACTGGAGCGGCTCGATCAGCCTGGGCCGCACCTTCGAAACCGACGACCAGTTCGGCGACGACTCCACCGTGGACTTCTTCGTCACCGGCCCGCTGGTGCGCGGCAAGCTGAACCTCAGCGCGCGCGGTAGCTGGTACGAGCGCGACGCGTCCAATCCGGTGTACGCCCCGGTCACCGACCCCGCTGGCGTGACCCATACCCGTCCGCTGGGCTTCGGCGCCGGCGGCAAGACCGTGGACAACACCAACAAGGCCGGCGGCTTCAGCCTGGAATGGATGCCGGCCGAGAACCAGAGCGTGGTGCTGGACTACGACACTTCCAAGCAGGCATACGACAACAGCACCAAGATCAACGACGCCGGCGCCGAGGAATATCCCGTCGGCACCGTCGACAGCATCGCCAGCATCTGGGCGGCGGGCAACGCCTGCCTGGGCGCGGCCGGCGCCAACGCCGCTGCGTGTCAGGCCAACGGCGGCACCTGGGGACGCCGCGCCAATCCGCGCGTGGGCTATGGCCCCACCCAGGAATTCACCCGCGAAAGCTGGTCGCTCACGCACGAAGGCAAATGGAGCTTCGGCAACAGCCTGGTCTCGCTGGCCCATATCGCCACCAACAACGACGGCCGCACCCTGCCGTTCACCGTGGCCGAGCGCGAGCAGTTGCTGGCGATGATCGACGGCACCGGCCCGTATGCCGGCATGAGCCTGGCCGACCGTCGCGCGCTGGCCGGATCGACCTTCCTGCCGCGCCCCAAGCGCACCCTGGAAAGCCGCCAGTACACGCTGGACGCCAAGCTCGACCTGCCGTGGCAGTGGCGCGGCGAGCACACCTCGGTGCTGGGCGCGCAGGTGATCCGCGGCGAACTGGAGGATGGCGTGTTCGGCATGGAGGCCGGCACTCCCAGCGCGGTGCAGGAACACAACATGTACTCGCTGTTCGCCGAGGACACCTGGTACGTGATCGAACCGCTGGCGGTCACCGCCGGCCTGCGCTACGACGACCACGACGTGTTCGGCGACCAGATCAGCCCGCGGCTGTACGGCGTCTACACCGTGAACGAACAGTGGACGGTGAAGGGCGGCGTCAGTACCGGCTTCAAGACGCCCAAGACCACCCAGCTATACGACGGCATCACCGGCTTCGGCGGCCAGGGCGTGCTGCCGTTGTTCGGCAATCCCGACCTGCAGCCGGAAACCAGCACCAGCACGGAGCTGGCGGTGTACTGGCAGCATCCGGACGGGCACAACTTCAACGCCACGGTGTTCCGCAACGAGTTCGACGACAAGCTCTCCACCGAGAACTGCGGCCCCGGCCTGGCGCAGGCCTGCCCGACCGGCGAGTTCGGCGAACTCGGCTATGTCACCGGCAGCGTGCCGGTCAACATCGACAAGGCGACGGTGCAGGGTGCGGAAGTGGCCGGCCGCTGGCAGATCAGCGACCGCTTCGGCTTCCGCGCCAACTACACCTACACCGACAGCGAGCAGAAGAGCGGCCCGTCGCGCGGCCTGCCGCTGGGCAACAGCGCCCGGCACATGGCCAACGCGACCCTCGACTGGCAGGCGACGGATCGGTTCAGCCTGTTCCTGAGTACGGAAATCCGCTCCAAGCGCTACCGCGGCGTCGATGCAGCGACCGGGCGTCAGCAGTACTGGAAGGACTACGAGGTGTTCCACCTGGGCGCGTCGTACCGGATCGCCGAGTGGGTCACGGTCAACGCCCGCATCAACAACCTGCTCGACCGCGACTTCACCAGCTACCAGTACACGTTCACCGACAACGGCAACGGGACCTGGGCGCTGTCCGCGCAGGACGACTACAACAACAAGGACAAGGCCCGCAACGTCTGGGTCAGCCTGAACTTCAGCTTCTGATCCCGGAGCCTCGTGTGCCCCGGGCGTGTCAACCGCCCGGGGCATCGTGCGTTCTATCCGCGCTCCCGGCCATCAATGAGAACTGTTCTCATTAATGGCCTATACTTGGCGACCCGATCGACCGACCCGCTCCGTGCCGACCTCCTCATCCCACTCCGATCAGGTCACCGTCCAGCGCCGCCGCGGCTTCTGGCTGCGCACCCTGCACCAGTGGCACTGGATCAGCTCGGCCGTCTGCCTGGTCGGCATGCTGCTGTTCGCGGTCACCGGCATCACCCTGAACCACGCCGGGCGGATCGAGGCCAAACCGGAGGTGACCAACCGCACGGCGTCGCTGCCGGCGCCGTTGCTGGCGGGCCTGGGCGACCGGCAGGAAGGCCAGGCGCCGCTGCCGCCGGCGGTGGCGGACTGGCTGGGCGCGGAATTCGCGATCTCGCCGGGCCGGCGTCCGGCCGAGTGGTCGGAGGCGGAGGTCTACCTGTCCATGCCCACGCCGGGCGCGGACGCATGGCTGAGCATCGACCGCGAAACCGGCGCGGTGGAGTACGAGCGCACCGCGCGCGGCTGGGTGTCGTACTTCAACGACCTGCACAAGGGCCGCAACGCCGGGCCGGCCTGGGGCTGGTTCCTCGACGTCTTCGCGGCCGCCTGCCTAGTGTTCTGCATCACCGGGCTGTTCCTGCTCTACCTGCACGGCCGCCAGCGGCGCATGACCTGGCCGATGGTCGGGCTTGGCCTGCTGGTGCCGCTGCTGATCGCGCTGCTCTTCATCCACTGATCCCTCCCACGAACCCGCGAGTGACCCGCATGTCCAAGATCGCCGTCCATACCACGCTGACCATCGCGCTCAGCGGCCTGCTGGCCGCGCCGGCCTACGCCGCCACGCTGGACGTCAACGTGGAAGTGCCCAAGCTGAACGTCGCCGAATACCACCGCCCCTACGTCGCCATCTGGGTGGAAGGCGCCGACCAGAAGGTCGCCGCCAACCTGGCGGTGTGGTACCAGCAGACCAGCAATTCCGAAGGCCACGGCACCAAGTGGCTGCCCGACCTGCGGCAGTGGTGGCGCAAGTCCGGCCGCACGCTGAAGGTGCCGGTGGACGGCGTGACCGGCCCGACCAAGCCGGTCGGCAAGCACGCGCTGAGCTTCACCGACAAGCAGCCGCAACTGGCCGCGCTGGCGCCGGGCGAATACACGCTGGTGGTCGAGGCCGCGCGCGAAGTCGGCGGCCGCGAACTGCTGAAGATCCCCTTCACCTGGCCGGCCAAGGGCGCTGCGCAGTCCGGCAAGGCGCAGGGCAGCACCGAGCTCGGCGCCATCAGCCTGACCGTCAAGCCCTGACATCCCTCTGCAGGAGGGGCTTCAGCCCCGACCGCTTTTTCCCGCTTCCGGAAAACCAAAAGCGGTCGGGGCTGAAGCCCCTACTGCACCCCTCATCCCACATCGCTGGAGATTCCGATGAAACGCACCGCCCTGATCCTCGCCCTCTCGCTGAGCGCGACGCTCCCGTTCTCCGCCGCGGCCCACAAAGCCTGGCTGCTGCCGTCGCAGACGGTCATCGCCGGCAACAATCCGTGGATCACCGTGGACGCGGCCGTGTCCAACGACCTGTTCTACTTCAACCACGTGCCGCTGCGCACCGAGGGCCTGGTCATCACCGCGCCGGACGGCAGCAAGGCGGAGGCGCAGAACGTGGCCACCGGCAAGTACCGCACGGTGTTCGACGTGGAGCTGAAGCAGCAGGGCACCTACCGCATCGCCACGGTCAACAGCGGCCTGTTCGGCAGTTGGGAGGAGAACGGCAAGCCCAAGCGCTGGCGCGGCACGCCGGCGACCTTCGCCACCGAAGTGCCCAAGGACGCGAAGAACCTGCAGGTCTCGCAGTCGGTCGGCCGCGTCGAGACCTTCGTGACCAACGGCTCGCCCAACGACACCGCGCTCAAGCCCACCGGCGAGGGCCTGGAACTGGTGCCGGTGACGCACCCCAACGACCTGTTCGCCGGCGAGCAAGCGAAGTTCCGGCTGCTGGTGGACGGCAAGCCGGCCGCGGGACTGGAGTTCGAGATCACCCGCGGCGGCACCCGTTACCGCAACGCGCAGGACGAGATCAAGGTCACCACCGACGCCAACGGCGAGTTCAGCGTGACCTGGCCGGAAGCGGGCATGTACTGGCTGGAAACCGCGACCGAGGACGCCAAGACCTCGCTGCCGCAGGCCAAGCAGCGCCGCCTGAGCTACGTGGCCACGCTGGAAGTGCTGCCGCAGTGACGGCGACGATGCCGGCGGCCCCGTCGCCGGCATCCTTCCGTATGGACGCTTCGCCCTCCCCCGCCATCGCCGACCGCCGCGCCGTGCATGCGCTGCGCGGACAGACCATGGGCACCACCTGGTCGGTGCAGTGCGTGGGTGCGGCGGATACCGACCTGCATGCGCTGCACGCCGCCGTCCAGCAACGGCTGGACGGGATCGTCGCGCAGATGAGCACGTGGGAAGCCGGTTCGGACATCAGCCGCTACAACCGCGGCGCGGCCGGCGCATGGTTCGCGCTGCCGGACGATTTCCTGCACGTGCTGCGCGCCGCGCTGGACATCGCCCGCGCCAGCGGCGGCGCGTACGACCCGACCGTCTCGCCGCTGGTAGCCGCCTGGGGCTTCGGCGCGCACGCCGCCGCGCGCACCGCGCCCGATCCCGCACGCATCGCGGATGCGCGCAGCCGGGTGGGCTGGCAACGCGTGGCGCTGGATGCGGCGCAGGCGCGCGCGCAACAGCCCGGCGGCACCGAGCTGGACCTGTCGGCCATCGCCAAGGGCTACGGCGTGGACGCGGTGGCCGCGCTGCTGCGGCGGCGCGGCATGCCCGGCGCGCTGGTCGAAGTCGGCGGCGAACTGTACGGATACGGCCGCAAGCCCGATGGCCAGCCCTGGCGCGTCCTGGTGGAATCCTCGCCCGACGAGGAAGCCGACAGCGAAGGACTGGACCCGCGCGTGCTGGCGCTGGACGGCATCGCGGTGGCGACTTCGGGGGACCGTTGGCATGCCTACGAGCAGGACGGCGAACGCTATTCGCACACCCTCGACCCGCGCACCGGCCGGCCGGTCCCGCCGTCGGCCGCGGCGGTCACCGTGGTCGCCGGCGACGCCATGCACGCCGACGGCTGGGCCACCGCGTTGACCGTGATGGGCGCCGAAGCCGGCCACGCCTTCGCGCTGGAACACGGCATCGCCGCGCGTTTCCTGATCCGAACGCCGCGGGGCCTGCAAGAAACCATGACCCCCACCTTCGAACAGCACCTGTCGGCATGAGCGCCGCATCGAACGCCTCCGGCGGCCGCTGGGCCTGGTGGGGCAATGCCCTCGCACTCGCCCTGCTCGCCTTGCTGGCGCTCGCGTTCGCACGCCTGAACGAGGGCGCCTGGTGGATTGCCTCGCCTTCGCCCGCGCGCTGGTGGTGGGCGGGCGCGGCGCTGGCCGCCTATTTCGTCCTGTCCGGTGCAGTGCTGTTGCGCGCATGGCGGCGCGACCGCGCCGTGCGCCCTGCGGCCTCCGGTGTCGGCGACGCCGTGTGGGTCGTGCATGCCAGCCAGACCGGCTTCGCGATGCAGGTGGCCGACCTGACCGCCGACAGCCTGCGCAGCGCGGGCATGCCGGTGCAGCGCGCGGCGCTGGAACACCTGGACGCCGCGCGCCTGTCCGCGGCTTCGCGCGTGCTGTTCGTCGCCAGCACCACCGGCGAAGGCGATCCGCCCGATCCGGCCCTGCCGTTCGTACGCCACGTGATGGCGCGGCCGCTCGCCCTCGGCCACCTGCGCTATGCGGTGCTGGCGCTGGGCGACCGTGAGTACGACGCCTTCTGCGCCTTCGGCCACCGACTCGACGACTGGCTGCGCCGCAACGGCGCGCAGCCGATGTTCGACCTGGTGGAAGTGGACAACGCGGACGACAGCGCCCTGCGCCACTGGCAGCACCACCTCGGCCAGCTCGCCGGCAACGCCGAACTGGCGGACTGGTCGCCGCCCGCCTACGACACCTGGCGCCTGGCCGCGCGCACGCTGTTGAACCCCGGCAGCCAGGGCGGGCCGGTCTTCCACCTGGCGCTGGCGCCGCCCGCCGGGGCGTCGCCGTCCTGGCAGGCCGGCGACATCGTGGAGATCGGCCCGCGGCACGCGACGGGCGACGTCGAGGCCTTCCTGCACGCCACCGGCCTGCCGGGCGATGCGCAGGTCGAGCATCGCGAACGGCCGTACACGCTAGCCGAAGCGCTCGCCCGCGCGCAGCTTCCCGCGCCGGGCGACGTCGCCGGCCGCTCGCCGCGCGAGATCGCCGCGGCGCTGGCGCCGCTGCCGCACCGCGAATACTCCATCGCCTCGCTGCCCGCCGACGGCGAACTGCACCTGCTGGTCAGGCTGATGGCGCGCGCCGACGGTACGCCGGGGCTGGGCAGCGGCTGGCTCTGCCGGCATGCCGAACCGGGCGGCGGCATCGCCGTGCGCCTGCGCGGCAATCCCAACTTCCATGCGCCGGCGCCGCACACGCCGATGATCCTGATCGGCAACGGCACCGGCCTGGCCGGCCTGCGCGCGCACCTGAAGGCCCGGGTGCAGGCCGGCGCGACCCGCAACTGGCTGCTGTTCGGCGAACGCAACCGCGCGCGCGATTTCTTCCACGGCAACGAACTGCTGGCCTGGCAAGCGCAGGGTTTCCTGCCGCGCCTGGACCTCGCCTTCTCCCGCGACGGCGGCGAACACCGCTACGTGCAGCACCTGGTGCAGGCGCACGGCGACGAACTGCGGCGCTGGGTGGACGAAGGCGCGGCGATCTACGTCTGCGGCAGCCTGGCCGGCATGGCGCCGGGCGTGGACGCGGCCCTGCGCGGCACACTGGGCGACGAGGCGGTCGAACGTCTGCTCGCCGAAGGCCGCTACCGGCGCGACGTCTACTGAGCCGAAGCCGGCCCCGGCTCCGCCTCATCGGACGACGAAGATGCCGCATGCGGCCGGATGCAGACCGCGAGCAGCTCGCCCGCTCCCCGCAGCGTGAAGCGCTGGCGCTCGCCGGCGCTGGACAGGATTGCGGTATCGCCCGCCTGCAAGGGCGGCAGGCCGGATTCCGCATCGAACTCGCCCCGGCCCGCCAGCAGGTACACCGCCCAGGTCGTGTCCGGCTCCGTGAAGAACAGCATCGGCCCGGCCAGCGGACGATGCAGCAATTCGGCCGCGACCGCATCGGGTCGCCACATCAGGTTGAAATCCTGGGTCGGGCCGTCCAGCAGGATGCCCTCGACCGCAGCCTCGCCGGGAAAGCGCAGGCGCCCGTGCGGCGGCGCCAGATCGACATCGCGGCCTTCGTCCGCGAAGCGCAGGCGCAGCCCGTTGCCCTGCAGCAGCACCAGCTCGCGCTCGATGCCTGGAAACGACGAGAACGCCGCATCGCATTCGATCTCGGCGATGGACAGGCGCCAATGCCAGGCATCGCCGTCGGGCGCGCGCATGATCTCGCGCGTCCAGCCCAGGCCGTTCTTCCAGCGGTCGCGGCGATACTCGCCGGCCGGGATGACGCGTGCGTGTTCGCGCATGGCAGGGTCCGGAAGGGAATGGCGGGATTCTAGCCCGCGACCTCCGCCGACCGCGCGCGGATGGCCCGCCCGCATCTGCCGGACGGCGCAAAGAGCATCGCCCGGTCGCGCGTCCTGCGCGTCCCGGGCGATGCGTACATCCGTGTTCGGCTCCCTGCCGTCGACAGGCCGATGGCCTGTTCCTGGCTCCTGGCGCATCCTGCGCGTGATCGGTACATCCTTGTCGGCATCCCGCCTGTTTTCCCCTGGCTTCCTGCCCCTGCACCGCGGCGCCCCACTTCCTGTGGAGACGCCGCCGTGCGGGAATCCCTCAGCGCCTCGCCACCGGCTTGGGCTTGGCGGCGGTGCCGGCCGCGGCCGCGGCGGCGGGCTTGCCTGCCTGCGTGGCGGCGGCGCGCAGCTCGATGCGGTCCCGGTTGAGTTCGACCGTCTTCAGGCCGATGCCCTTGACCATCGCCAGTTCCTCGGCGCTCTTGAACGGGCCATTCGCCTTGCGGTACTCGACGATGGCGGCGGCTTTCGACGGCCCCACTCCCACCAGCACCCGGTCGAGGGTGGCGGCGTCGGCGGTGTTGATGTTCACCTTGTCGGCCGCGAAAGCCTGCGCAGCGAACAGCAACGACAGCACGATGGCATGGACGAACGATTTCATGACGACTCTCCTTGTGGCGTTGGACTCTCCGTGGACGGCCGCGGCGCGAAGGCCGGGCCGGTCTGCCGTCCCCGGGCTGGCCCGGGATGGCGTGGAAAGTCTGCAGCGCCCACGGCATGCAAGGTATCGCCCGCGGCCACGGAAAACTGCCCGTAAATGCCGCCCCGTCGTGTAGGAAAAGTCCTACCCCCGCCGGCGGCGTAGAATGGACGCCTGTCATGCGCCCGGAGTTTTCATGGATACCGCCAAGGTCGACCGCTACGTAGCCGAGAAATGGGACGAGGACATCGTTCCGCAACTGGTCGAATACATCCGCATCCCCAACAAGTCGCCGATGTTCGACAAGGACTGGGTGGCCAACGGCCACATGGAGCAGGCCGTGCAGTTGATGGAGCGCTGGGCCCGCGCCCAGGCCATCCCCGGCATGCAGGTGGAAGTGGTGCGCCTGGAAGGCCGCACGCCGCTGATCTTCATCGAGATCCCCGCCAGCGGCCAGGAAACCGGCGCCGACACCGTGCTGCTGTACGGCCACCTGGACAAACAGCCGGAGATGACCGGCTGGGACGACGACCTGGGCCCGTGGGTGCCGGTCATCAAGGGCGACAAGCTGTACGGCCGCGGCGGCGCCGACGACGGCTACGCCATCTTCGGTTCGCTGGCGGCGATCCAGGCGTTGCAGCAGCAGGGCGCGCCGCACGCGCGCTGCGTGGTGCTGATCGAAGCCTGCGAGGAATCCGGCAGCTACGACCTGCCCGCCTACGTGGACCATCTGGCCGACCGCATCGGCCAGCCGTCGCTGGTGGTCTGCCTGGACTCGGGCTGCGGCAACTACGAGCAGCTCTGGTGCACCACCTCGCTGCGCGGCCTGGCCGGCGGCAACTTCACGGTCAAGGTGCTGGAGGAAGGCGTGCATTCGGGCGATGCCTCGGGCATCGTGCCGTCCAGCTTCCGCCTGCTGCGCCAGTTGCTGTCGCGGCTGGAGGACGAAAAGACCGGCCGCATCCTGCCCGAAGGGCTGCAGGTGGAGATTCCCGCCGACCGCGTGGCGCAGGCGCAGGAAGCCGCGCGCGTGCTGGACACGGCGGTGTTCGACAAGTTCCCGTTCCTGCCCGGCATGACGCCGATGGCCGGGGACCTGGCCGAACTGGTGCTCAACCGCACCTGGCGCCCGGCGCTGTCGGTGACCGGCGTGGACGGCATGCCGCCGCTGTCCTCGGCCGGCAACGTACTGCGCCCGCAGACCGCGGTGAAGCTGTCGCTGCGCCTGGCGCCCACGCTGGAAGGCAAGCAAGCGGGCCAGTTGCTGAAGGAACTGCTGGAAAAGGATCCGCCCAATGGCGCGCACGTCAGCCTGGAACTGGAGAAGGCCAGCACCGGCTGGAACGCGCCGGCGATGTCACCGTGGCTGGAGCAGGCCATCGATGCGTCCAGCCGCGAGTTCTTCGGCAAGCCGGCCATGTACATGGG
>CALJUL010000031.1 GCA_937975725.1 uncultured Pseudoxanthomonas sp.
GCATGTCCAGCAGCTTGCGCGCGCTGGTGTAGATGACGTTGGCCAGCGGCACGCGCGCGATCAGTGCCTCGAACCAGCGCAGCAGGCGCTGCCCGACCACCCGCCGCGCCAGCGCGCCCACCGCCAGGATCGCCAGCAGCGTGGCGGCCATGGCGATGGTGTTCTGCACCCACAGCGCGTTGAACCATCCCAGCGATTCGGGGAAGTTGGCCGCGATCTCCTGCGACAGCGGTTCCACCAGTGGCTTGCTGATGCCGGAGAGCAGGACGAAGACGAACTTCACCACCACCCACGTCAACCAGATCGGAAGCAGCGTGAGCAGGCCGGTGATGAAGAGTTTCTGCAGCGAGGCGCGGTGCGCGGGGGCGTCGGGAGGCATGGCGCCATTGTAGGCCCGCCGCGGTGTCCGGCTATAGTCGCTCGCAGGACGCTGTCGACGGGGAAATGGAATGGGCAAGGTGCTGGGCCGGGTGGGATTGGCCGTTTTCGGACTCGTGTGCATGGCGGTCGCGTTGTATACGGTCAGCCGCCTGATGCCGCCGCCGCGCGCGGAAGCCGACGCGCTGGCGTTGCTGGACGCGCCGCGCGAGCGGGCGGGGCGCAACGGATTCGCGGCGCTGTGGGCGGTGGCGCACGACCTGCCGCTGGAGCGTGCGCAGGCGCTGCTCGACGAGGAAGCGCGGCGGCTCAGCCTACATCCCCTGCCGGACGCGGCGCATGCGCCGTACGCCAGCGTGCTGGCGTCCTATCCGCTGCTGGTCGCCACCGACACCGCGCCGGCCGTTTCGTGCAACGCGCTGATGGGCGGCTGCCTGCATGCGGTGAGACAGGACCCCGCCGGCTTCGCGGCCATGCGCGAACAGCGCAGGGCGCTGACCGCGCGCATCGCCGCGCTGGACGCCTACGACTACTTCGCCAATCCGCTGCCGCCGCGGCCCGAGGCGATGATGCCGTCCTACCAGGTGCTGTTGCAGGAACTGGACGTGCACGCACACGCCTTCGTGGCCGGCGATGTCGACGCGGGCCTGGAAGGCGCCTGCCGCAGCGTTTCGCTCGGGCGCAGGCTGGCGGGCAGCGGCGACAACCTGCTCGCCTCGATGGTGGGCGCGGCGCTGGTCGAAGGCGGATCGACGCTGTTCGTCGACATGCTCGCCGAACTGCCGCCCGAACGCGCATTGCCGCCCACCTGCCAACGCGCGTTCCCGGCCGAGGTTTCCATGGCGTCCGCCATCTGTCCGACCATGCTGGGCGAAGGGCACCACATCGTCGACGGCATGCGCCTGTTGAACCGGGAGCAGCAGCGCCAGAACTGGCGGGCCGCGATCTTCATGGACGTGGAGAAGACCGCGGCGCGGTCCGCACCGCGGTTCGCCTGGTATTGCGGCGACGAAGCCGCGGCGCTGGTGCAGGCCGACCGGCCGCTGCGCAGCCTCGCGCGCGATACGTCCCCGTGGTCG
This sequence comes from uncultured Pseudoxanthomonas sp., assembly GCA_937975725.1. Lineage (GTDB taxonomy): Bacteria > Pseudomonadota > Gammaproteobacteria > Xanthomonadales > Xanthomonadaceae > Pseudoxanthomonas_A. The sequence continues at coordinate 1,458 of CALJUL010000031.1, forward strand.
CTGGCCTGCGTCGCCAATGCGGTGGGATGCATCCTGGACGGCATTGCCGCACCAGGGCTGGACGGTCATGCGCGGCGCTTGCAGGACGCCGACATGCGCTTGAAGCTGGTCGCGACCTGGCTGTGGCTGCGCGAGCATCCCGACGATCCGCGGCCCTTGGCCGAACGGTTGGCGGCGCGGCCCGATGCGCTGAAGAGTCCCGCGCGCGCGATCGGCGTGAGCGCCGACGGCCGGCTGGTGGCGGCGCGCCACGAAGCCCGGCCGCAGGGCGGCGACGGCGGATTGCCGATCCCGGAATGGATGGCGGACGCCGGCCGGTCCCAGTGAACGGTCACGCCGGCGCGCGCGCCGCCGGTTTCAGGCGCACGTAGACCTGCTTGCGCACGCGGGCGACCACATCGCCGCCGGCGTCGCGCACTTCCACCGGCAGCCAGCGCAGGTGCTTGCGGCCGTCGACGGCTTCGGCGCGGATGTCGTCCAGCAGTGCGTCGTCCACCCGGAACTCGCAGTGCACCGTGCCCTTGCCGGGCTTGACGAACGCGATCTCGCCGGCCTGGTCCCAGACGTAGTAGTCGCGGCCCAGCCGGTGCAGCAGCAACAGCATCCAGAACGGATCGGTCATCGCGAACAGGCTGCCGCCGAAATGCGTGCCCACGTAGTTGCGGTTCCACGGCCGCATGCGCAACTCGACCCGCGCATGCGCGTAGTCGTCCGACAGCGCGGTGACGCGGATGCCCGCGAACAGGAACGGCGGCCACAGGTTCAGGCCGAGGCGGAACAGGGATGCGTTCAAGACGGGCCTCCGGGCGGGGAGGTCAGTGTGCCATACGCAAAAGTATGGATTACCGATGGGCGTGTCGCCGAGTCTGTAGGAGGGGCTTCAGCCCCGACAGGATGGCTTTAACGCAGGCCAGATGGCGGACGCGCGAAGGTCGTGCCCGTTCGCTGGATCGCCGGTCTTCCGGGCGAACCTGCCTCGTTGGAATTGCGGTCGGGGCTGAAGCCCCTCCTACAGGGGGTCTAGGCGGGGCCCAGGCTCAGAACAGCAGCGAAGACATCCGGCGCCGGTACTGGCCCACCAGCGCTTCGTCCTCGATCACGCGGAAGGCGTCGATCAGGCTCTTGCGCGCCAGGCCATCGCCGTAGTCGCGGTCGCGCTTGAGCATTTCCAGGAACTGCTCCAGCGCCGCTTCCGAATCGCCGGCCACCAGTCGGTGCACACCCAATAGGTGACGCGCGCGCAGGTTGCCGGGGTCGGCATCTACCGCGGCCTGCAAGGCTTCCGGTGCCGGCGCGTCCTTCAGCGCGGCAGAGAAGCCCAGCCGCGCGCGCGCCTTCACCGCGCGGTCGTCGGTGGCCAGGTTGGCGGGCAGGGCATCGAGCAGCGTCTCGGCTTCGCCGGCCTCGCCGACCTGCAACAGGGCCAGCGCCAGGTCCAGCTTCAGCTCGGCCTGTTCCGGCTCGGCGGCGATGGCCTCGCGCAATTGCTGGACGCGCGCCTGCGGATCCACCGGGGCGGCGTCGGCCGGCGCCGTTTCTGTCGCCTCGGCCGGTTCGATGCCGTGCGCCTTCAGGAATTCGCGCAACTGCCCTTCTGGCAGCGCGCCGGGGAAGCCGTCGACCAATTGCCCGCCCTTGACCAGGAACACCGTGGGCACCGAGCGGATCTGGAAGGCCGCGGCGATCTGCTGCTCCCGGTCCACGTCCACCTTGGCCAGCACGAAGGCGCCGTTGTATTCGCCGGCCAGCTTTTCCAGGATCGGTCCCAGGGTCTTGCACGGCCCGCACCAGGTGGCCCAGAAGTCCACCAGCACCGGCGTCTCCAGCGACTTCTGCAGCACATCGGCTTCGAAGGTCTCGGTGGTGGCGTCGAATACGTGGGGCAGTTCGCTCATGGGGCGCTCGTGGTCGGTATAGGGGCGTCGCGTTCAGATGGTGCCGGCCGGCGCAGGATACAAGTCGATGTAAAAACCGTTTGACATCACTTTTGACGGAAGTAATGTTTGCATTACATTTTGTCCTGCACGGGTGACATGCATGAGCTTGCAACGGGGTGGCTGGTGGGTGCTGCTGGCCGGCGCGATGCTGGCGTTCTGGGCCCTGCTCGCGGGGCCGGGTGCGCTGCTGGGCGTGGACCTGGGCAAGTGGGGCACGGCCCTGCTGATCGCGCTGGCCTGGGTGTCGATGCTGGCGGTCTCGCACATGCCGGTCGGCGAGGCCGAGCGCAGCGTGTCCCCGGGCGAATGGAAAGCGTGGGTCGGCACGACCTTCATGCTGGTGGCGACCGGCTACTTTCTGGCCAAGGCGCCAGTGTTCGCCGACGGCCCGGTCTGGCACAACCACGGTGCGCGCGCGGTCGGCCGCAACCTGGTCCTGCTACTGGTGGCCTGGAGCGTGCTGACCAGCGTGCTGGCCGCGCGCTGGAAAGGGCGGGTGCAGGAAGACGAGCGCGACCGCGAGATCGAGAAGCAGGCCGCGGGCTGGGGGCGCGGCGCGTTGACTTTCTGCCTGGTCGGGCTGGCGGTGCTGCTGGCGTTCTCGCCCGCCGAGCGGCTGGCCTGGGCCACGCACTTCATGATCGCCAACCTGCTGGTGTTCGCCCTGATGTGGGGCTGGTTGTGCGAATACGCGGCCACGGCGGTGCTGTACTGGAAGGACCGGCGGGCGTGATCGGCGCGGGCGGGAGCATGCTGCCATACGGGCAGGAAAGGTGGCCGCGGCCGGCCCGGTCGCCGGCGGGCCATGTGCGCGATGCCGCGACGTACGGCCGGGGCGGGCGCCGATGAGCGGCACGCCCATCGCCAACGACATCCGCCGCCTGCGCTTCGAGCGCGGCGAAATGACCCAGCAGGCGCTGGCCGATGCCTGCGGCGTGACGCGGCAGACCATCATCGCGCTGGAGGCGGGGCGCTATGCTCCTTCGCTGGAGCTGGCGTTCCGGATCGCGCGGGCGTTCGGCGTGGGGATCGAAGAGGTGTTCCGTTGGGAAACGCAATGAAGGCGGCCGCGCCATGGCTGGGCGTGGCGGCGTCGGTCCTGTTCGCGGCCGCGCTGCTGGGATTCGGCGCGGCGCTGCAAGGGTATTCGCAGGCGATGCATCCGGTGTCGGTGCTGGGAGCGAAAGGCGTGCCGCATGCGCTGGGGTTCAACCTGCTCGGCTTCGTGTTGCCGGGCGTGCTGGCGGCCGCGGCGGCGCTGGACCTGCGTCGCCGGTTGCCGGCCGGCACGGGCTGGAGCGCGCGAATCGGTGTGCAACTGGTCCTGCTCTCGGCCGTCGGCTTCGCCGCGCTGGGGCTGCTGTCGCTGGATCCGGCCGACCTGCACAACGACGCCAGCAGCCTGCACGCGACCGCGTGGATGCTGTGGTGGGTGGCGTTCGTGCCGGGCGCGGTGCTGATCGCCGGAGGCCTGCGCGGCCACGTCGGCGCGCGCGCGCTGGCCGGCGCCAGCGCGGTGGCCGCATTGCTGGTGCTGGTGGCGGCGTTGTTGGCGGTGGAGCTGATGCCGGCCGGCGTGGCGCAGCGCCTGGGGTATGCGGCGTGGCTGGGATGGCTGTGCGTGGCGGGGCGGATGCGGTAGGGCTGTCCGGTGTTCCCCGGCGTTCGCGGCGGGCTCCGGTTGTGGCGGTTGCGAACGGGGATGGGGGTGGTCGGGGCCCGGCCATTCGATGGTGCGTGCGCGCTGTGGCGCGGTTGGCGTCGTGTTTGCGGGTCGGGGCTGAAGCCCCTCCTACAGGCTGCGCGGCCTGGTGGCAGCAGCGCGCGCGGCTCGATGAGCCGGTGAAGCGCTGCCCGCTTCGGAACCGCCCGGCTCAGGGCTGCTTGTAGACCCTTCCGTCCTTCATCACGAAGTCCACCTGCAAGACCGCGTGGATGTCGGCCACCGGGTCGCCGGGCACGGCGACGATATCGGCGCGCTTGCCCGGTTCGATCACGCCCTGGTCGTCCACGCCCAGCACTTCGGCGGCGCGGATGGTCGCCGCCTGCAGCGCGACATTGGCCGGAATGCCGGCTTCGACCATGTAGACGAACTCGCGCGCGTTGTCGCCGTGCGGGCCCACGCCCATGTCGGTGCCGAAGGCGATCTTCACGCCGTTGCGGTAGGCCTTGCCGGCGGTTTCCTGGATCAGCGCGCCGATGCGCTCGGCCTTGGGCCGTACCACTGCCGGGAAGTAGCCGTCGATCTTCGCCTTCTCCGCCACGAAGCGGCCGGCGTAGATCGTCGGCACGTACCATGTGCCGTGCTGCTTCATCAGCCGCATGATCTCCTCGTCCATGTAGGTGCCGTGCTCGATGCTGGTCACGCCGCCGAGGACCGCGCGCTTCATGCCTTCCTTGCCGTGCGCGTGCGCGGCCACGCGGAAGCCGTAGTCGCGGGCGGTGTCCACGATCGCCTTCACCTCGTCCACGGTGAACTGCGGTGCGTCGCCGGACTTGGCGTAGCTCAGCACGCCGCCGGTGGCGGTGATCTTGATGACGTCGCTGCCGTCCTTGTAGCGCTGGCGCACGGCCTGGCGGGCGTCGTCGATGGAGTTGATGACGCCCTCGGTGGGGCCGGGCGGGCCCAGCAGGTGCGAAAGATGGGTGTTGTAGCCGTTGGTCGGATCGGCGTGGCCGCCGGTGGTGGCGATGGAGGTGCCGGCAGCGAAGATGCGCGGCCCGTCGACCAGCCCCTGGTTGACCGCGTCGCGCAGGTGCAGGGTGACTTCGCCGCCCAGGTCGCGCACGCTGGTGAAGCCGGCCATCAGGGTCTTGCCGGCGTAGCCGACCGAACGGTAGGCGAAATCCACCGGGTCCAGGCGGAAGCCTTCGGAATAGCTCTGCGGGCTGGATTCGCCGTCCAGGTGCACGTGCAGGTCGGTCCAGCCGGGGGTGCAGGTGTGGCCGGCCAGGACGATGGATTCGGCATCGGCCAGCTTGGCGCGGCCGGGGATGACCTCGGCCACCTTGCCGTTGCGCACCAGCACGGTGTGCTCGCCCAGGACCTGGCCGCTGCGCGCGTCGAACAGCTTGCCGCAGTGCAGGGCCAGCGCCGGCGGTGCGGCCGCGTCGGCGGCATGGGCGGACGGGACGGCCACGGCCGCGGCGAACGCGGCCAGGGCGAGGGCGGGCAAGGAAGCGGTCATCTGGGGTCCCCGGTTTCGAGCCGCCATGCTAACCGCTGGCGTGGCGGGGCATGCTGCACTGCGGTACCCTTGGGCGCTTTGCCGCCGCCGCACCGAGCCGCCTTCCGCCATGTCCGCCGCAGAACCCGTCGCCTACGATCCGAAATCCGTCGAATCCGCCGCCCAGGCCTACTGGGAGACGCAGCGCGCCTTCGAGGTCGACGAGCAGTCCGACAAGCCCAAGTTCTATTGCCTGTCGATGCTGCCGTACCCGTCCGGCGCGCTGCACATGGGCCACGTGCGCAACTACACCATCGGCGACGTCATCAGCCGCTACAAGCGCATGACCGGCCACAACGTGCTGCAGCCGATGGGCTGGGATGCGTTCGGCCTGCCGGCCGAGAACGCGGCGATCAAGAACAGGACGGCGCCGGCCAAGTGGACCTACGCCAACATCGACCACATGCGCAGCCAGTTGAAGTCGCTGGGCTACGCCATCGACTGGTCGCGCGAGTTCGCCACCTGCCGGCCAGAGTACTACGTGCACGAGCAGCGCATGTTCACCCGCCTGCTGCGCAAGGGCCTGGCCTACCGCAAGAACTCGGTGGTGAACTGGGACCCGGTGGACCAGACCGTGCTGGCCAACGAGCAGGTGATCGACGGCCGCGGCTGGCGCAGCGGCGCGGTGGTGGAGAAGCGCGAGATCCCGCAGTGGTTCCTGCGCATCACCGATTACGCGCAGGAACTGCTGGACGGCCTGGACGACCTGCCGGGCTGGCCGGACGCGGTCAAGACCATGCAGCGCAACTGGATCGGCCGCTCCGAGGGCCTGGAGATCCAGTTCGCCGTCGAAGGCCACGAGCCGCTGATGGTGTTCACCACGCGCCCGGACACGCTGATGGGCGTGACCTTCGTGTCCATCGCCGGCGAGCATCCGCTGGCGCTGAAGGCGGCGAAGGACGACCCGGCGCTGGCCGCGTTCCTGGCCGAGCTCAAGCAGGGCGGCGTGTCCGAGGCCGAGCTGGAGACGCAGGAGAAGCGCGGCATGGACACCGGCCTGAAGGCCGTGCACCCGGTCACCGGCGAGAAGGTGCCGGTGTGGGTGGCCAACTTCGTGCTGATGGGCTACGGCACCGGCGCGGTGATGGCCGTGCCCGGTCACGACCAGCGCGACTTCGAGTTCGCCACCAAGTACGGCCTGCCGATCCAGCAGGTGATCGCGCTGAAGTCGCCGAAGAACGATGACGAGGCGAGCTACGATCCGACCACGTGGCGCGACTGGTACGGCGACAAGACCCGCGACGACCTGGAACTGGTCAACTCCGGCGAGTTCGACGGCCTGGGCTACCGCGGCGCCTTCGAGGCGCTGGCCGAGCGCTTCGAGCGCAAGGGCCAGGGCCAGCGCCGGGTGAACTACCGCCTGCGCGACTGGGGCGTCAGCCGCCAGCGCTATTGGGGCTGCCCGATCCCGGTGATCTACTGCGACAAGTGCGGCGCGGTGCCGGTGCCGGACCACGAACTGCCGGTGGTGCTGCCGGAGAACGTCACCCTGGACGGCGTGAAGTCGCCGATCAAGGCCGATCCCGAGTGGCGAAAGACCAAGTGCCCCGAATGCGGCGGCGCGGCCGAGCGCGAGACCGACACCTTCGACACCTTCATGGAGTCGAGCTGGTACTACGCCCGCTACACCTCGCCGGGCGCGAAGGACATGGTGGACAAGCGCGGCAACTACTGGCTGCCGGTGGACCAGTACATCGGCGGCATCGAGCACGCGATCCTGCACCTGATGTACTTCCGCTTCTACCACAAGCTCCTGCGCGACGCGCGGCTGGTGGACAGCGACGAGCCGGCCACCAACCTGCTGACCCAGGGCATGGTGATCGCCGAGACGTTCTACCGCGACAACGCCGACGGTTCCAGGGACTGGATCAACCCGGTCGATGTGGAAGTCCAGCGCGACGAGAAGGGCCGCGTCACCGGCGCCACGCTGAAGGCCGACGGCCAGCCGGTGAAGATCGGTCCGGTCGAGAAGATGTCCAAGTCGAAGAACAACGGCGTGGATCCGCAGGCCATGGTGGACAAGTTCGGCGCCGACACCGTGCGCCTGTTCTCCATGTTCGCCGCGCCGCCGGAGCAGTCGCTGGAATGGAACGAAGCCGGCGTGGAGGGCATGGCGCGCTTCCTGCGCCGCCTGTGGGTGCAGGTGCAGAAGCATGTCGCCGGCGGCCTCGCGCCGGCGCTGGACGTGGCCGCGCTGGACGCCGCGCAGAAGGCCGTGCGCCGCAAGACCCACGAAACCATCGACAAGGTCGGCAACGACTACGGCAAGCGCCATAGTTTCAATACCGCCATCGCCGCGGTGATGGAACTGTCCAACACGCTGGGCAAGTTCGAAGACGCGTCCCCGCAGGGCCGCGCCGTGCGCCAGGAAGCGCTGGAAGCGGCGGTGCTGCTGCTCAACCCGATCACCCCGCACGCCAGCCACGCGCTGTGGCAGGCGCTGGGCCACGACGAGACGCTGCTCGAGGACGTGCCGTTCCCGCAGGCCGACGCCGACGCGCTGGTGCGCGATTCGGTGACGCTGGCGGTGCAGGTGAACGGCAAGCTGCGCGGCACCGTCGAAGTGGCCGCCGATGCGCCGCGCGAACTGATCGAGTCGCTGGCCAAGGCCGAGCCCAACACCGCCAAGTTCCTGGAAGGCGCGACGATCCGCAAGGTCATCATCGTGCCGGGCAAGATCATCAACATCGTCGCCGGCTGACGGACGGCGGCGCGCACGGGCTTCCCGGCCTCGCGGAAGCCCGGTGCGGCACGCGCGTGCGCCTTGCCCCGGCGTTCACCTGCGGTCCGGCTACGCTATTGCCGGCCATGACGGCCTCGTCCAGACTTCGCCCATGATCCGATCCCGCCTGTTCCTCCTCCTGCTCGCCGCGCTGGTCCTGACCGGATGCGGCTTCCACCTGCGCAACAGGATCGCGTTGCCGGCCGACGTGGGGCCGGTGCGGGTGGCTTCGAGCGGGATGTACAGCGAACTGACCACCCACCTCACGCGCGGCTTGCAGGCCGCGGGCGCCGAACTGGCGCCGGAGCCGGAGGCGGGCCTGCCAGTGCCGCCGGCCGCCACCCTGCGCATCGTGTCCGAGCGCTGGGGCGACCTGCCCATCGCGGTCGACCAGTACGGCCGTTCGCAGGAATACTCCCTGCGCTACGCGGTGATCTTCTCGTTCAAGCGGGCCGACGGCAGCGACCTGGTGCCGCAGCAGGTCGTGGAGATGTCGCGCGACTACGTTTCGCAGCCCGACAACGCCACCGGCACCACCACCGAGCGCGAAGTGCTGGCGCGCGAGCTGCGCCGCGAGATGGCGGCCTCCATCCTGCGCCGCATCGACGGCGTGGTGCGCACCGGCCAGGCCGCGCCCGCGCCCTGATGGAACTCAAGCCGGAACAGTTGGCTGCGCGCGGCGCGTCCGAGCCGCTGCATCCGGTCTACCTGATCGCCGGCCCGGAAACCCTGCGCGTGCTGGAAGCGGCCGACGCCGTACGCGCGCAGGCGCGTGCGCAGGGCATCGGCGAGCGCGAAGTCTTCGACGCCGACGGCCGCGACTTCGACTGGGACCAACTGGATGCCAGCTTCAACGCGCCCAGCCTGTTCAGCGCGCGCCGGCTGGTGGAAGTGCGCCTGCCCGGCGGCAAGCCCGGCAAGGAAGGCGCCGAGGTCATCACCGCGTTCTGCGCCAACCCGCCGCCGGACGTGGTGCTGCTGATCACCGCCGGCGAATGGGGCAAGGCCTACCAGGGCAAGTGGAGCGACGCCATCGCCCGCGTCGGCGTGCTCGTCGTGGCCTGGGCGATCAAGCCGCACGAACTGCCGGGCTGGATCGAGGGCCGCCTGCGCGGCAAGGGCCTGCGCGCCGACCGCGACGCGGTGCAACTGCTGGCCGACCGGGTGGAAGGCAACCTGCTGGCCGCCGCGCAGGAGATCGACAAGCTGGCCCTGCTCAGCGACGGCCAGCCGTTGGATGCCGCGCGCATGGAGTCGCTGGTGGCCAACGCCGCGCGCTATGACGTGTTTCGCCTCACCGACGCGGTGCTGGCCGGGCAGGGCGCGCAGGTCTCGCGCATCCTCGCCGGCCTGCGCGGCGAGGGCGACATGGTCGCCGGGCTGATGCCGATGATCGTCAAGGAACTGCTGCGCACCGCCGCGCTGGCGCGCGTGCAGGCCGGTGGGGGCAATCTGGCCGCGGAGATGAAGTCGCAGGGCATCTGGGAAGCCAAGCAGGCGCCGTTCAAGCGCGCGCTGCAACGCCACGCCTCGCCCGCGCGCTGGGAGCGCTTCGTGGCCGAAGCCTCCAAGATCGACCGCATCGCCAAGGGCCGCGGCGACGGCGACGCCTGGGTGGCGCTGGAACGCCTGCTGCTGGCGGTGGCGGAAGCCCGGGCCGTGCGGCTGCTGGTGGCGTGAACGCCGGGATCGGGGAGCCGGGCATGGGCGACCGCGAGAACGGCGTGCCCGGAGCCCCGGCTTCCTCCCAGTCTCCGTCCTCCATTGCCCACTCCCCGCTGCGTCTGTACTACGGCGGCACCTTCGATCCCGTCCACAACGGCCACCTCGCCATCGCGCGCGCGGCGTGCGACGAACTGGGCGTGCCGGTACGGCTGATGCCGGCCGCCGACCCGCCGCACAGGGCGCCGCCGGGCGCCGACGCCCGGCAGCGCGCGCACTTGCTGGACTTGGCGGTGCAGGGCGAGGACGGCTTGCTCGTGGACCGGCGCGAACTGCACCGCGCCGAGCGCGAGCCGGACGGCCGTTCCTACACCATCGACACCTTGCACGAACTGCGCGCGGAACTCGGCGCCGCGGTTCCCGTGGCGCTGCTGGTGGGTGCCGACAGCCTGGTCGGCCTGCCTACCTGGCGCGCATGGCGCGAGCTGTTCGCGCTGGCCCATTTCGTCGTCGCCGAGCGGCCCGGCAGTCCGCTGGACGAGGCCGAATTGCCGCCGGCGCTGGCCGACGCCCTGGCCGGGCGCTGGACCAAGAGCGTGGATGCGCTGCGCAACGAAGCGGCGGGCCGCGTCTACCGGCTGGACCAGCCGCTGCGTCCGGAATCGGCCACTGACATCCGCCGCCGGATCGCCGCAGGCGCGCCGTGGCGGCACCTGCTGCCACCCGCTGTGGCGGCCGCCATTGCCGACGAAAGGCTGTACCTGCACGGGGCCGTTTCCGCCGGTCCGTTATAATCCCGCCCGTATTCCCCGAGCCGTCACGCCTTTGTCCAGCCAAGCCCACGTCATCAAGACCCGTCTCCCCAGTCCCCCGCCGGCCGTGCCGGTCCTGCTCGCCAGCGTGCATGCGGCGGTGCAGGAGCTGAAAGCCAAGGATGTCGTCGAGATCGACGTGCGCGGCAAGTCCAGCGTCGCCGATTACCTGGTGATCGTCTCGGGCACTTCGACCCGTCACGTGAAGTCGATCGCCGACGAAGTGGTCAAGTTCGCCAAGAAGCTGGACGTGATGCCGCTGGGCGTGGAAGGCGAGCGCGAGGCCGAATGGGTGCTGGTGGACCTGGGCGACGTGATCGTCCACGTCATGCTGCCGCGCGTGCGCGAGTTCTACGCGCTGGAGCGCCTGTGGACCGTCGGCGACCAGCCGCCCGAGGATGTCGAGACGGCGGACGAATCCCGCCTGTAGGCGCCACGGCCGTGGACGGTCGGTGGGATTTCTATTTCCTTCGCGTCGACGGCCAGCCGGCTTCGATCTACCTGGATTTGGGCTGGGGCGGGGAAGCGCCGCCGCCGGCGTTCCCGGTCATGGCCTACGTGCGCGTGCTGATGCGCGCGCCGCGGCCGGACGGCCTGTCGAGCCAGGAAGAATTCGACGACCTGATCGCGGTCGAGGACCGACTCGTCGCCGCGCTGACCGCCGGTGGCGCGGCGATCTACGTGGGGCGCAACACGTCCGGTGGATGCCGCGATTTCTACTTCTACGCGCCTGCCGGCACGGCCTGGGAAGAGCGCGCGTCCCTGGCCATGGGCGCGATGCCGGACTACCGCTTCCAGGCGGGCCAGCGTCCCGACCCGGAATGGTCCGTGTACCGCGAGTTCCTTTATCCCGGTCCGCGGGAACGCGAGCGCATGCAGAACCGTTCGGTCTGCCAGGCGCTGGAACACGACGGCGACGCCCTGTCCGCGCCGCGCGAGATCGACCATTGGGCCTGTTTCCCCGATGCAGCCACGCGCGACGCGTTCGTGCGGCGCGCCGGCGAACTCGGCTTCCTGCTGCGGGAGCAGGACGACGGGGATGCGGAACATCCCGAATGCATGGCCCGGATCTATCGCGTGGACGTGCCCGCGCGCGAGGGCATCGACGAAGTCTGCCTGCCCCTGTTCGACCTCGCCGAGGAATGCGGCGGACACTACGACGGCTGGGAATGCCCGGTGGTCAGGGCGGGGGAGCCGGCGTGAAGGCGCGTCTGATCGCCACCGGCGAACGCGCGCCCGCGTGGGTGGCGCAGGGCTTCGCCGAGTACCAGAAGCGTTTGTCGCACTGGCTGCCGTTCGAACTGGTCGAGATCGAGCCGGGCCTGCGCGGCAAGGGCCGCGACCCGCAGCGCGCCATCGAGGACGAAGGCAGGCGCGTGCTGGCGGCGCTGCCGAAGAACGCGCACGTCGTGGCGCTGGAAGTCACCGGCCGGGCGTATTCGTCCGAACAACTGGCGCAGCGGCTGGAACACTGGCGCACGTTGGGCCGCGACGTCGCGCTGCTGATCGGCGGGCCGGAAGGGCACGCCCCCGACGTGCTGGCCGCCGCGCACGAGAAGTGGTCGCTGAGCCCGCTGACCCTGCCGCACATGCTGGTGCGGTTGGTGGTGGCCGAGCAGGTCTACCGCGCCGCCGCCATGCTGGCCAACCACCCTTACCACCGCGCCTGACGCGCCCGCTTCCCCTGCCGGCGCGACGTCAGTCGCGACCGGAAATCCCGGCAGCCAGCGGGCATGAATCCAGATGGACGGATCCGCGCAAGAGCGGCAGCCTCGCCGCGCAACCATCCGCATGACCGGTGTTTCCCATCTTCCCGCAGCTCCTGGTCCGGGCCGAAGCTCCTGCCGCAGGTTGTGGTGGCTGCAACGAAGAAGCCCGCCTTGCGGCGGGCTTCCTGTCTTGCATCGATGCTGCGGTGTCATTGCAGGTTGAAGGCGATCGGCACCAGGCCGTAGGCGCGCACGGCGGCGCCGTCGTGCATCGCCGGCTTGAAGCGCCAGGTGCGCAGCACGTGCTGGCGGGCCTCGCGGTCCAGGTTCTTGTTGCCGCTGCTGGTCTCGACGCTCACTTCGATGGGGGTGCCGTCGGTGTCCACCAGCACGCGCAGGACCACCGTGCCCTGAATGCCGCCGCGCAGTTCGTTGACCGGATAGCGCGGGGCCGGCGCCTTGACGTATTCCAGCGTGGCCGAGGCCAGCGGGCCGCTCAGCGTGGCGGGGCCGACGCTCTCCATGGGATCGGCTGCGGGGCCGTCGATCGCCGGCAGCGTGCCGCCATCGACGATGGCCGGCGCGTCGACGATCGGCGGCACGACGTCCGTGCGCGTGGGCACGACGCGCTGGGTGATCTCCTTCGGCACTTCCTTGCGTTCCACGTTCACCGGGACGGTCTCGATGATCCTGGGTGGATCGCGTTCGATCCAGCGCACCACCGGTTTGGGCTTGGCGGCCGGCAGGATGTCCGGCGCGGCCATGGGCATCAGCAGCATGAGCAGGGCGACGGCGTGGACGGCGATGGCGGCCGCGATGGCGGCGACGCGGCCGATGTCGATGCGGGAATCGGAACCGTGGGGTAGTGCGCGAACCATGATCCACCTCCTGAGGGCTGTGAACGGAACAACGCTCGGCCGGGGAAAGCGGGGTTGCAACGCCCCCACGCCGCACCCGCAGCCTGCGCCCGGCGCGCGGGCCGGCGCAAGGGGAGTGCGCTCCGACTTTGGTCTAGCGGACGACGGGCGGCCGGATGGTGGGCATGGGCGGCGCGCCGTGGCGATGCCGGCGCCTGCCGCCGGGGGAGAAATGCAGCCGACTCCCTGGTGCCGCAGACAGGGGCTGCGCCCCGGGCATGGCAGGGGCCTGAGCATGGCGGCGCGGCGGACTGCGTGCGGCGGTTCGGTGGATCGCGTCGTGCCAGGCATGCACGGCCATGGCGGCAACGGGGCCGCTGCGGCAGCGCACGCCATGCGGTGCTGCATCGCCGCGGTTGATGAGGAAAAGTGGTTTGCTTCAGGCGAAGAGGGGCATCGCCTGTGCTGAAGAGCCTGGCGTGCCAGCAAGGTTGGGTTGGCACGGCGGCTGCAGCAACAGCAACAGTGCAGCACCGGCTTGGCATGCATCGAAGAAAGAACATGCGATGCGCCGGAAGCGGCCGGCCACCGAAGACTAAGACCGCACAACGAAAAACGGCGCCCCGAAGGGCGCCGTTCTCCATCCGCATGACGCAGTGTGCAGGTGGCCGTCGCTCAACGGCCCAGTTCGAACACCACGTCCAGGCTCACCGAGAGCGTAGTCTCACCCGGCGACACGGGCGGGGCGCCGGCGTCGCGGGCTTCCATCTTCGCCATCGCCATCATCGGCATCGGGCGGAAGTTGCCGCCGCCTTCGGAGATGCTGACGATGCGGCGCACCTTCAGCCCCAGCGCCTGGGCATAGGTCTCGGCGCGGGCCTGGGCCTTCTTCAGCGCGGCGACGCGGGCCTCGTCGTAGACCGGATCGGGGTCGTCGATCTCGAAGCTGGGGCCGTTGATCTGGTTGGCGCCGACCGAGGCCAGGGCGTCCAGTACCTTGCCCAGCCTGGCGATGTCGCGGACCTTCAGGCTGACGGTGTTGTTGGCCTGGTAGCCGGTGATCCTGGGCGCCTCGTTCTCGGCGTAGCGGTATTGCGGGTTGAGGCTGATGCCACTGGTCTGCACGTCCTTGTCGGCGATGCCGGCGGCCTTGATGGCGGCCACCACGCGGGCCATCTGCTCGCTGTTCTGGCGCATGGCGGTGTTGCCGTCCGCGGCCTGAGTGACCACGCCGGCGGAGATCGTCGCCACGTCGGGCACGCGCGAAGCCTCGGCCTGCGAGGACACGTTGAGCAGGGTGCCCTCGGAAATGGTGGCGCCGATGCTGGCGAGGGTCTGGGCGGAACTGGTCATGGCGGTGGTTCCCAGGGACAGGGTCAGGGCGAGCAGCAGGGGGCGGATCAGGGGCATGCGCATGGGATCTCCTTTCTGGGTTCGGGGCGGGCACCCGGCCGTCTTCGACGCGCAAGGGTGTTCACGACGACATGAACGGGCCGTGATGCGCGGCAGGGTTGCGGGTTTCCGGGCGCCATCAGCCCCCATTCAGTCAGGTGCCGCGGGTTATTCTTCCACGATGCTCTATCTGGCTTCCCAATCCCCGCGCCGCGCCGAACTGCTGACCCGCCTGGGCCTGACGTTCGGCCGCATCGATCTGGACATCCCCGAACATCGCCAGCCCGGCGAGCCGGCCACCGACTACGTGCGCCGCGTCGCCCGCGAGAAAGCCGGCGCCGGCCTGCTCAAGGTGGTCGCCACGCCCGGGGCGGTGGTGCTGGGGGCGGACACCGAAGTGATCCTGGACGACGAGGTGTTCGGCAAGCCGATGGACGCGGCCGACGCCGCGGCCATGCTGCGGCGCCTGTCCGGGCGCACCCACCAGGCGGTGTCCGCGGTGTCGGTGGTCAGCGCGCAGCGCGAGGCGCAGGCGCTGGTGGTCACCGAGGTCAGCTTCGCCGAACTGGGCGAGGACGACATCGCCGCCTACGTCGCCAGCGGCGAGGCCATGGGCAAGGCCGGCGCCTACGGCATCCAGGGGCGCGCGGAGCAGTTCGTCGCCCGGCTGGCCGGCAGCTATTCGGGCGTCATGGGACTGCCGCTGCACGAGACGGCGAAGCTGCTGCGCGGATTCGGCATCCTGTGAAGCGCAAGAGCATTGGGACACGGATCAAGGCGGATGACGTGGATGGGGAAGTGATGAGGAAGGACACCAAATTGCGCGTTTCATCTGCGTCGATCCGCTTTGATCCGTGTCGGAAGGATTCCTGCCATGAGTGAGGAAATCCTCGTCAACGTCACTCCGCGCGAGACCCGCGTGGCGGTGATCGAGAACGGCATGCTGCAGGAGCTGCACATCGAGCGCGGCTGGCGCCGCGGCGTGGTGGGCAACATCTACAAGGGCAAGGTGCAGCGGGTGATGCCCGGCATGCAGGCGGCCTTCGTGGAAGTGGGGCTGGACCGCGCGGCGTTCCTGCACGCCAACGACATCGTGCGCGCCACGCCCGGCGCGGTGGTGGAGGGCGACGAAGCGCCGCTGCCGGCGCCGCCCGCGGCGCCCATCATGGACCTGCTGCGCGACGGCCAGGACATCGTGGTGCAGGTGGTCAAGGACCCCATCGGCAGCAAGGGCGCGCGGCTGACCACGCAGATCAGCATTCCCTCGCGCTACCTGGTGCTGCTGCCGCAGTCCAAGGTGATCGGCGTGTCCGCGCGCATCGAGGACGAGGCCGAGCGCCACCGCCTGAAGCAGGTGGTCGGCGACCTGGCCGCGCTGCACGGCGGCCACGGCTACATCATCCGCACCAACGCCGAGGGCCAGCCGGCCGAGGCGCTGGCCGAGGACCTGGCCTACCTCTCGCGCGTCTGGAACATCGTCGAGAAGCGCAGCCGCGAGATGCCCACCTGCAGCATCCTCTACGAAGACCTCAGCCTGCCGCTGCGCGCGGTGCGCGACCTGATCCGCAAGGACGTGGAGAAGGTCAAGGTGGATTCGCACGAGACCCACGAGCGCCTGCAGGCGTTCGTGGCCAAGTACATGCCGGTGCTGGCCGAGCGCATCGAGCTGTACACCGGCGAGCGCCCCATCTTCGACCTGTACGGCGTGGAGGACGAGATCGGCCGCGCGCTGGACAAGCAGGTGCCGCTGAAGTCCGGCGGCTACCTGGTGATCGACCAGACCGAGGCGATGACCACGGTGGACGTCAACACCGGCTCCTTCCTCGGCCAGCGCAACCTGGAGGAAACCGTCTACCGCACCAACCTGGAGGCGGCGCAGGCGGTGGCGCGGCAACTGCGGCTGCGCAACCTGGGCGGCATCATCATCATCGACTTCATCGACATGGACGATCCGGAGCACCGCCGCCAGGTGCTGCGCACGCTGGAGAAGTCGCTGGCCAAGGACCACGCCAAGACCACGGTGTACGAGTTCTCGCCGCTGGGCCTGGTGGAGATGACCCGCAAGCGCACGGTGGAGAGCCTGGAACGGCAGTTGTCCGAGCCCTGCCCGGAGTGCGGCGGGCGCGGCAGCATCAAGACCACCGAGACGGTGACCTACGAGATCTTCCGCGAGATCACCCGCGCCGTGCGCCAGTTCGACGCCGTGCGGCTGCTGGTGATCGCCTCGCCCAAGGTGGTCGCGCGCATCACCGACGAGGAATCGGCGGCGGTGGCGGAACTGGAGGAATTCCTGGGCAAGTCGATCCGCTTCCAGGCGGACGACCAGTATCTGCAGGAGCAGTTCGATGTCGTGCTGCTTTGACGGTGAAAACGGGAACGGGGCATGGGAAACGGGGAATGAGGCGTTGGCGTCGTCTTCCCGTTCCTGGTTGAGCCGTGCATGCGCGGAGCTCCGCCTTGCGCGGCGGGCGTTCGGCGCGCGCGGTGTCGCATTCCCCGTTCCCCATTCGCCGTTCCCGGCTCCCCGCTGATGCCCACCCCCTTGCGCCGCCGCTTGCGCCTGGCCCGCCGCAGCTTCGCCTATGGCGTGGCCGTGGTGCTGGTGTGCATGGCAGTGGCGCTGGGCGTGGCCAGCCAGGTGCTGCCGCTGGTCGAGCGGCATCCGGAGCGCGTCGCCGCCTGGCTGAGCGAGCGCGCCGGGCGGCCGGTGGCGTTCGACACGGTGAAGACGCAATGGACGCGGCGCGGCCCGCTGCTGCAACTGGACGGCCTGCGGGTGGGCGAGGGCGACGCCGGCGTGCGCATCGGCCAGGCCGAGGTGCTGGTGTCGATGTACGCCGGCCTGTTGCCCGGGCGCTCGTTCACCCAACTGCGCCTGCGCGGCCTGTCGCTGGCCTTGCAGCGCGCCGATGACGGCGCCTGGTCGGTGCGCGGCCTGCCGGGGCAGCAGGGCAGTGAGGACCCGCTCAAGAGCCTGGAAGGACTGGGCGAGTTGCAGGTGATCGACGGGCAACTGGCGATCCTGGCGCCGTCGCTGGGCTGGAACATCCGCCTGCCGCAGATCGACCTGCGCCTGCGCGTGGACGGCGACCGCGTGCGGGCCGGCACCCGCGCCTGGATCCGCAAGGACGCCGCGCCGCTGAACGTGGCGGTGGACTTCGACCGCAGGGCCGGCAACGGCCGCGCCTACCTGGACGTGTCGGCCGAGGACATCGGCGCCTGGTCGCCGCTGCTGCGCCATGCCGGCGTGGTGGCCGAGCGCGGCGAGGGCCGCGTGCGCGGCTGGACGGAACTGCGCCGCCACCGCGTGGTGATGGTCACGGTGGCGGCCGACCTGCGCGAGCTGGGGCTGCGCGGCGCACCGCTGGCGCAAGGCGCGCCGCCGCCGCGGGTCGGCTTCGACCGCCTGGAAGGGCGGATGCGCTGGCGGCTGGTGCCGGGCGGGTGGCGCTTCGACGCGCCGCGCCTGCGTGTGGGCAGCGAACCGGCCGTGCAGACCCTGGACGGGCTGGTGCTGGCCGGCGGCGAACAGTACGCGCTGCTCGCCGACCAGGTGGACGCGGCGCCGCTGTTCGCCGTGCTGGGCCTGAGCGACCGCATCGAGCCCGACCTGCGCGACTGGCTGGCCCGGGCGCGTCCGGGCGCGCGGCTGGCGCGGCTTTCGCTGGCGGGACGGCGCGGCGGCCCGATGCGCGGCGAAGGCGTGCTGCGCGACATCTCCTTCCGCCCGGTCGGCCATGCGCCCGGATTGAGCGGGCTGGCCGGCACCTTCGAAGGCGATGCGGAAGGATTCCGGCTGGCGCTGGACCCGCAGGCGTCGATGCGCTTCGACTGGCCCAGTGGCTTCGGCGTGGCGCACGACATGCGCCTGCGCGGCGACGTGGTGGGCTGGCGCGAGGGCGCCGGCTGGCGTATCGGCACCACGGCCCTGCACGTGCAGGGCCGCGACTACGCCGCCGACGTGCGCGGCGGCATGTGGTTCCAGGGCGACGGCACGCGGCCGTGGATCGACCTGGCGGCCGATCTGGCCGATGCGCCGGTGCAGGCGGCCAAGGGTTTCTGGATCCACCACAAGATGTCGGAAGCGGCGGTGGACTGGCTCAACGCCGCGCTGGTGGGAGGACACGTGCGCGGCGGCCGCGCCATCGTCAGCGGCGATCTGGACGACTGGCCGTTCGTGCAGCGCGACGGCCGCTTCGAGGCGACCGGCCACATCGACGGCGGGCAGTTCAAGTTCCAGCCCGACTGGCCGGCGCTGGGCCAGGTCGATGCCGACATCGCCTTCATCGGCAACGGCTTCCACCTGCAGGGGCGCGGTGCGCTGGCGGGCGTGGCGATCCCGGCGTTCGAGGCCGGCATCGCCGACTTCGGCGAAGGCGACCTGTCCATCCGCGCGCGCGCCGAGAGCGACGCCGGGCGCATGCTGGCGATGCTGCGGCAGAGCCCGCTGCAGAAGACCTACGGCGAGACCATGGACCACCTGCAGGCGAAGGGGCCGGCGGCGGCGACCTTCGCCCTGCTGCAACCGCTGCACGCCGAGCACCAGGCGCGCCATCGGCTGGAAGGCACGGTGGAACTGAAGGGCGCGCAGTTGGCGGAGAAGCGTTGGGACCTGGCGTTCACCGACGTGCGCGGCAAGGCGCGCTACGACGCCGGCGGCTTCGCTTCCGACGAACTGCGTGTGGTCCACGACGGCCAGCCCGGCGTGCTCAGCCTGCGCGCGGGCAGCGGCACGCGCGACCGCGAGCAGGTGTTCGAAGCCGACCTGACCGCGCGCATCGGCGCCGCCGCCCTGATCGACCGCGCGCCCGAGATGGCGTGGCTGAAGCCTTACCTGGACGGCACTTCGCAGTGGACGGTGGGCGTGGGCATCCCGCGTACCGCCGCCGGCAAGCCGGACGCGCCCACGCGCCTGGAGTTGCGCTCGGACCTGGTCGGCACCGCGCTGGACCTGCCCGCGCCGCTGCGCAAGCCGGCGCCGGCGCCGCTGCCCACCAGCGTGCGCGCACCGCTGCCGCTGGGCAGCGGGGAGATCGAAGTGGCCTTCGGCGACCGCCTGGCGTTGCGCGCGCACCAGCAGAACGGCCAGACCGGCGTGCGCGTGGTGCTGGGCAGCCGCCAGGTGGCGGACCCGGCGCCGGCCTCGGGCCTGGTCGCCACCGGCCGCACCGGCACGCTGGACGCGATGGAATGGGTGGCGCTGGCGCGCGGCGGCGGCGAAGGCGGCACGCTGCCGCTGCGCCACGTCGACGTCAGCGCCGACCGCTTGTTGCTCGTCGGCTCGGTCTTCCCCGACACCCGCCTGCAACTGGCGCCCGCGCAGCAGGCGCTGGCGGTGTCGATGGAAGGCGAGGCGCTGTCCGGCGCGCTGATGGTGCCCGACGCGAAGGGCGCGCCCATCGTCGGCAAGCTGGCGCGCCTGCACTGGCGCGCGGCCGATGCGGGCACGCCTGCGTCCGCGTCCGCCCGTGCGGCCACCGACGACCTGGACCCGGCCGACATCCCGCCGCTGTCGCTGGACGTGGACGATCTGCGCTTCGGCAACGCCAGGCTGGGCAGCGCCAGGCTGCGCACGCGCCAGCAGGCCGACGGCCTGGCGGTGGAGACGCTGCAACTGCGCGCGCCGGGGCAGCGGATCGACGTGCGCGGGCAGTGGACCGGCACCGGCGCGGCCGCGCGCACGCGCATGGACGTGGACGTGCAGAGCGAGGACTTCGGCCGCATGTTCGCCGACCTCGGCTTCGCCGGCCGCATCGGCGGCGGGCACGGCGAGGCGCAGGTGCAGGCCGCGTGGCCGGGCGGGCCGGCGGCGTTCCGCCTGGGCGAAGTGGAGGGCAACGTGCGGCTGGCCGCGCGCGACGGCCACCTGCTGGAAGTGGAGCCGGGCGCGGGCCGCGTGCTCGGCCTGCTCAGCGTGGCCGAAGTGCGGCGCCGGCTGATGCTGGACTTCAGCGATATCTACGCCAAGGGCTTCGCGTTCAACCGCATGGAAGGCAACGTGCGGTTGGCCGGCGGGCTGGCGCACAGCGACGACCTGCTGATCGACGGCCCCGCGGCCGAGATCCGCATCCGCGGCCGCACCGACCTGCGCGCCGAGCGCTTCGACCAGACCATCGACGTGCTGCCCAAGTCGGCCAACGTGCTGACCGCGGTCGGTGCGGTGGCCGGCGGCCCCATCGGCGCGGCGGTCGGCGCCGTCGCCAACGCCGTGCTGAAGAAGCCGCTCGGCGAGATGGGCGCCAAGACCTACCGCGTCACCGGGCCGTGGAAATCGCCCAAGGTCGAGGTGCTCGGCCGCGAACAGTCGCGCGCGCCCGCCGCGGCCCCCGGCACGCCCGCCGGCAGCCCCTGAGCCATCGTCCGGCCGCGGCCTTGCCGCCGCCGGCTCCCGCCCCCATCCCTTCGCCATGACCCAGTCCATCGCCCTCGCCGAAACCCGCCTCCTCCTGCCCGCCGGCCTCGACCAGCGCGGCCTCGACCACGCCTTCGGCACCCTGCTGGGGCCGGGCATCGACTTCGGCGACCTGTACTTCCAGCACGCCCGGCGCGAGAGTTGGACGGTGGAGGACGGCATCGTCAAGGACGGCGCGCATTCCATCGAACAGGGCGTGGGCGTGCGCGCGATCTCCGGCGAGAAGACCGGCTTCGCCTATTCCGACGACATCAACGCGCAGGCGCTGCTGGAGGCGTCGCGCTCGGCGCGTGCGATCGCCCGCGACGGCGCCGCGCACGCGCCGCGCGCGCTGGTGCGCGGCAACGGCCGGGCGCTGTACGCCGGCGACGATCCGGTCGACGGCATGGGCAACGATGCCAAGGTGGAAGCGCTGCGCGCGGTGGACCGCTTCCTGCGCGCGGCCGACCCGCGCGTGCAGCAGGTCACCGTCAGCCTGGCCGGCGGCGTGGACACCGTGCTGGTGGCGCGCAGCGATGGCGTGCTGGCCGCCGACGTGCGGCCGCTGGTGCGGTTGAACGTGCAGGTGATCGTGGAACAGGGCGGCCGCCGCGAATCCGGTTATGCCGGCATGGGCGGGCGCTACGGTTACGCGGAACTGTTCGCCGACGGCAAGCCCGAGGACCTCGCGCGCGAAGCGCTGCGCCAGGCGCTGGTGAACCTGGACGCCGTCGACGCGCCGGCCGCGGTGATGCCGGTGGTGCTGGGCAGCGGCTGGCCGGGCGTGCTGCTGCACGAGGCCGTCGGCCACGGCCTGGAAGGCGACTTCAACCGCAAGGGCACCAGCGTGTACGCCGGCCGCCTTGGCCAGCAGGTCGCGGCCAAGGGCGTGACCATCGTCGACGATGGCACCCTGCCGGGCCGCCGCGGTTCGCTCAACATCGACGACGAAGGCACGCCGACCAACTGCACCACGCTGATCGAGGACGGCGTGCTGGTGGGCTACATGCAGGACACCCACAACGCGCGCCTGATGGGCATGGCGCCCACCGGCAACGGCCGCCGCGAATCGTTCGCGCACCTGCCGATGCCACGCATGACCAACACCTACATGCTGGCCGGGCAGCACGATCCCGAAGAGATGATCCGCTCGGTGAAGAAGGGCCTGTACGCGGTCAACTTCGGCGGCGGGCAGGTCGACATCACCAGCGGCAAGTACGTGTTCTCCGCCACCGAGGCCTATCTGATCGAGGACGGCCGCATCACCGCGCCGGTGAAGGGCGCCACCCTGATCGGCAATGGCCCGGAGACGATGCAGAAGGTGAAGATGGTCGGCCACGACCTGGCGCTGGACGCCGGCGTGGGCGTCTGCGGCAAGGACGGGCAGAGCGTGCCGGTGGGCGTAGGCCAGCCGTCGCTGCTGATCGACGGACTGACGGTGGGCGGAACAAGGGCGTGATGCGCCACTGCATGTCCCTTCCCCCTCCGGGAGAAGGTGGCGCGAAGCGCCGGATGAGGGGTGAGCGGAGTCACGATGTTTGACGCATCTCCTCTTTCGTCGCCCCTCACCCCAACCCCTCTCCCGAAGGGAGAGGGGCTAAAGCGCGTCGTCGCCTTCGTTTTCGTCCGCAACGTCGCCGCCGGCATCGGCCAGCAGTTCGCGCACTTCGCGAAACAGTTCGCGGAACGCGCGCGGGGGCTTGTTCCTGGCGCGTTCCTCGCCGGCGTTGCGCGCCAACTGGCGCAGCTTCTGCCGGTCGGCCTGCGGATAGGCGTCCAGCAGGTCCGCCAGCGCCGCGTCGCCGTCGGCCAGCAGGCGGTCGCGCCATTGCTCGGCCTGGTGCAGCAGGGCGGTCTCGCGGCGCGCGGCGTCGCCGCCTTCGTCCATCGCGTCGCGGATGGCCTCCAGCACCGCGTCCTCCTCGCGCCGCATCTGCTTGGCGAGGAACTGCAACTGGCGCTTGTGGGCGATGTGCGAGCTGATGCGCTGCGTCTCCACGATGTGCGGCATCAGGTCCTCGGGGATCGGCAGGCGCGCCAGTTGCGCGGCCGGCAGCGCCACCAGCTTCTCGGCCAGGCTGCGGATTTCCAGCGCTTCCAGCCGCTGCTGGGTGCGGCTGGGGCTATAGAATTCGCCGGTTTCGGGGTCGCGTCCGCGCATGCTGGATCCTCGGCAACGCATCCGCGCCGCCGCGCCGATGCCTGGAAAAACAGGGGGCCGGCGCACGCGCGCGGACCGCAGGACACAAGGATAAAGCATTGAACGTCACCGCCCCGATCCCGACCGACGACAGCCTGGCCCGTCTGGACCACCTGGCCGAGCTTTCCCAGCGGCTGCTGGCGCGCGCCAGGGCGCTCGGCGCCAGCCAGGCCGAAGTCAGTTGCAGCGAGGAGACCGGGCTCAACGTCAACGTGCGTCTGGGCGAAGTGGAGACCGTCGAATCCACCCGCGACCGCGGCATCGGCGTGACGGTCTACTTCGGCAAGCGCAAGGGCAGCGCCAGCACCGCCGACCTGCGCGAGGAAAGCCTGCGGGCGACGGTGGAGCAGGCGTGCGCGATCGCGCGCTACACCGAGGACGACGACGCGGCCGGCCTGGCCGACGCCGGATTGATGGCGCAGCCGCAGGCCGACGGCACGTTCCCCGACCTGGACGTGTGGCATCCGTGGGCGCTGGACATGGACCGGGCGGTGGACCTGGCGCTGGCCTGTGAGGCCGCCGGCCGCGACGCCGACGTGCGCATCGCTAATTCCGACGGCGCCTCGGTGGGCAGCGGCGCCAGCCTGTCGGTGTACGCCAACTCGCACGGCTTCGTCGGCCGCGAGCGCGACACCCAGCACACCCTCGGCTGCGCGCTGATCGCCGGCGAAGGCGACGGCATGCAGCGCGACGGCTGGTACAGCACCGCGCTGTCGCACCTGGAACTCGAGGACCCCGCCGCGATCGGCCGCAAGGCCGCCGCGCGCACGCTGGCGCGCCTGCAGCCGCGCACGCTGGCCACCGGCGAGTACCCGGTGATGTTCTCCGCCGAGGTGGCGCGCTCGCTGATCGGCCACCTGCTGGGCGCGGTCTCCGGCGGCGCGCTGTACCGGCGCGCGAGCTTCCTGCTGGACCATGCGGGCCGGCGGATCTTCCCGGACTGGTTCGAGATCGAGGAACTGCCGCTGCTCCGGCACGGCCTGCGCTCGTCGGCCTTCGACGCCGAGGGCGTGGCGACGCAGCGCTCACACCTGGTCCGCGACGGTGTGCTGGAGCGTTACGTGCTGGGCAGCTATTCGGCGCGCCGGCTGGGCCTGCGGACCACCGGCAACGCTGGCGGCGTCCACAACCTGCGGGTGAAGGCGAACGCGGGCGGCTTCGACGAACTGCTGGGCGGCCTGCGCGACGGCCTGCTGGTGACGGAGCTGATGGGGCAGGGCGTCAACGGCGTGACCGGCGACTACTCGCGCGGCGCGGCGGGGTTCCGGGTGGAGAACGGCGCCATCGCCTACCCGGTGGACGGCATCACCATCGCCGGCAACCTCAAGGACATGTTCCTGGGCATCGAGGCGGTGGGCGAGGACGTCGACCGCCGCTCCCACGTGGGCGTGGGCTCCATCCTGGTCGGCCGGATGACCGTCGCCGGCGGCGAATGACGTTATCCTTGGCGGCGAGGCCCGGTCGCCACCGGCCGCGGCCTGATCCTGACCTTCCACCTGCATGGGGAAACATTGCATGAGCGAGTTCGACAACGTCACCGCGCCACCTCCGCCGCCTTCGGGCGCCGCGCCGCAGGACCAACGCACCATGGCGCTGCTGGCGCACCTGCTGGGCATCATCAGCGGCTTCATCGGCCCGCTGGTGATCTGGCTGATCAACAAGGACGACGCTTCCAAGTCGTTCGTCACCGACCAGTCCAAGGAGGCGCTCAACTTCCAGATCACGGTGTTCATCGCCGTCGTGATCTCCTGGATCCTCGCCTTTGTCCTGATCGGCCTGTTGCTGCTGCCGCTGGTGGGCATCGCAGCGCTGGTGCTGGCGATCATCGCGGCGGTCAAGGCCAACAACGGCGAAGCCTACCGCTACCCGTTCGCGCTGCGCCTGATCAAGTAAGCGCCCGCGCCGCGCAGGACACGGAAAGGCCCGGCCATGCCGGGCCTTTCTATTGTGAGGTGCAAAGCGCAAACCGTCGCCATAGAATCGCCGCGCTGCAGCCGGACGGGCCAACGGGTTTCCGTCACGCCCTCCGCCGGCGAATCGCGCCGACCCATCCACACAAAGGAATTCCCATGTCCCTATCGAACGCTTCGCCGGAAGAACGCTCCGCGGCACTGATCACCTATCTGCTCACCGCCTTCCTCGGTATCATCGGCGCGTTGATCGGCTGGATCGTGTTCAAGGAGAAGGGCGCGTTCGCCAAGGACCAGACGACCGAGGCGCTGAACTGGGCCATCACCCTGCTGATCGCCTTCATCGCGCTGTGGGTGGTGGTGGTGGTGCTGGCGATGGTGTCGCCCAAGCTGGCGATGCTGGGCAGTCTGCTGTACATGGTGGTGGCCCTGGCCGGCTTCGTGCTGAGCCTGATCGCCGCGCTGAAGGCCAACAAGGGCGTCGCCTACCGCTATCCGTTCGCGCTGCGCCTGGTCAAGTAAGCCGCGCCGCCGCAACCGCGAAAGGCCCGGGGATTCCCGGGCCTTTTTGTTTTTCCGGACTGCATGCACGTGCGGCGCGCATGTGCATCTGTAGGAGCGACGTGAGTCGCGACCGCGCGCCTGGCAGCACATGCCGAACGCGCTACAGCGCGTGCCCGGATGGCGGGCAACCACGATTCGATCCGCCGTATCCCTTGGTCCGTGGTCGCGACTTGCGTCGCTCCTGCGGCGGCAGGAGGAGGCAAGGTTGGGCGGGGCGTCAGTGCGAGCGCTGGACCGCCAGGGTGCCCAGCGCGGCCAGTGCGTCGGCGCGCGGGCCGAACGGGGACAGCGCGTCGCGCATGGCGGCGGCCTGCTCGTCGAGCTTGGCTTTCGCGCCGTCCAGGCCCAGCAGCGCCGGATAGGTGGACTTGGCCTGGGCCGCGTCCTTGCCCGCGGTCTTGCCCAGTTGTTCGGAACTGGCCTCGATGTCGAGGATGTCGTCGCGCACCTGGAAGGCCAGCCCCAGCGCGGCGGCGAAGGCGTCCAGCCGCGCCAGCGTGGCGGCGTCCGCGCGGCCCGCCAGCGCGCCCATGCGCACCGCGGCGCGGATCAGGGCGCCGGTCTTCAGCGCGTGCA
>CALJUL010000032.1 GCA_937975725.1 uncultured Pseudoxanthomonas sp.
AAGCGCTTCTGGCCGACGTACTTGGTGTGCAGGTAGCGCTCCAGGCCCTCGGCCGCGGTCAGGCGCTCCAGCGTGCGGCGCTTGGCGTCGGCGGACAGGCCGTAGTCGCCGCCGGCCGCTTCCAGGCGCTGGTACAGCCACTGGCGCTGGTCGGCCTCGCGGATGTGCATGAACTCGGCGCCGATGGAGCCGGTGTAGGTGGCCTTGAGCCGGGCCAGCAGGTCGCGCAGCTTCATGCGCGAATGGCCGCCCACGTTGCCGGTGCTGAATTCCGTGTCCAGGTCCTTCTCGGACAGGTGGTGGAAGTCCAGGCCCAGGTCGGGCGTGTCGACCGGCGGGGTCAGCCCCAGCGGGTCCAGTTGCGCGCCCAGGTGGCCGCGCGAACGGTAGGCGGTGATCAGGCGGCCGATGTTGCGCTCGCGCTCGTCGCCACCGGCCGGGGCCTGGCCGTTGTTGGCGGCCTGGCGGGCCGCGTCGGCGATCCGGTACAGGACGGCCGAGTGCGGCACGTCGCCGGCCTCGCGGCCCTTGAAACCATCGAAGTAGGCCTTCCACTTCGGATCCACGCTGTCCGGCGCGACGAGATACTGCTCGTACAGGTCTTCGACGTAGGAGGCGCTTCCGCCGTTGAGCTGCGAGGATTGCGCAAACTGCTTCAGGAGATTGTCCACGATGGCGATGGCGTGCTTGCGGGGGTAGTCGAAGGGGGCGATCCCGGCCGCGGACACGGAATGTCCGGCGGGCAGGCATGAAACCCGGGAATTATACCCTCATGCCGCCGCAGGGGCGTAGCTGGATTGGACTAAAGGCGCAAATCCAAGCGTTCGCGCGCGCCTTGCTGACATGGACCTGTCAAGGGCACGCCCGCGGGAGTCGGATCGGCCGAAGATTGCATGGCCTCACAGTCCCAGTGCGCGGTATTCGCTCACCGGACGCGCGCGTTCCCACACCTGGGCGAATCCGTCGCGCAGATGGCGCGCGCGGCCGGCGTGTTCGAGCCCGGCCTCGCCGTCGAAGCGGTGGCCGAGCGGACGGAAGTAGTAGCCGCCATCGTCGTTGGCGACGTAGGCCGAGGGATAGGGCAGGTCCGCGGGGTCCTGCACTTCGCGGAACTGGAAGGCGCTGGGCAGGCGCTGGGCCAGCCCGATCAGCGGCGCGTGCGCGCGCTGCGGCGCGGCCGCGTCGTGCAGCAGCACGCGCACCTCGGCGCCTGCGCGGGCGGTGGCGAAGCGGCGCAGGGCTTCCAGCACCGCGGGGGCGTCCCACAGGCCCGGGTCCAGGTCGCGGCTGTAGACCACCAGCGTGCGCCGCGCCTGCGCGATGATGGCGGTCGCGATGGCGACCGCGGCGCTGCGGTGGGCGATGGTGGCCGCGCCGGCCAGCGCGCGGCGCATCGCCTGGTGCTCGATCCCGGCTTCGACGAAGCGTTCGCCCTCGGGCACGAAGCCGTGGCGGGCGTAGAAGGCTTCTGCCTCGACCTGCGCGTGCAGCGACACCTCGGGCCAGCCGCGCCGGCGGGCTTCGTCCAGCAGCGCGGCCAGCAGCGCTTCGCCGACGCCGCGGCGGCGCCATGCGGGCAGTACCGCCATGCGGCCGATCCTGCGCTCGGGCGTCAACCGCCCGGTGCCGACCGGCCGGCCGTCGCCGTCGCGGGCGACGACGTGGTGGCAGAGGGGATCGAGCGCGTCCCGCTCCAGTTCCGGCGGCACCCGCTGTTCCCGCACGAACACGGTTTCGCGCACGCGGTGCAGGTCGTCCGATGCCGCGGCGTAGTCCGCCGTTTCGACACGGAACGGCGCCGCGGCGTTCATTCGTCCTCTCCCGCCTCGTCGTCCTCGTGGTACGGCTGGTAATGGCCCTGCGCGGCCAGCGCCATCACCGCGTCGCGGCCGGCCTCGCCCAGCGCCGCGTAGGCGGCGCCGTCGATGCGGTCGAGCGCGGCCAGCGCCTGCGCGTCGCGCACCGGCATCGCATAGTCCTCGCCGTTGCAGAACAGGCTGGCGTCCTTGCGGCGGCGGCGCCAGGCCAGCCGCGAGAACGGATGGCGTTGCAGGACGGCGCCTTCGCGCAGGGCGTATTCCAGCTCGATGCGCGAAGGCGCGTCGGGGGCCGGGGCCACGTCGCCGGAGGCGCGGTAGGTGGTGATGAAGCGGCCGAACCAGTCGCCCAGGCGGTCGGGATCGTTCATGCGCAGGGTGTTGAGCGCTTCCACCACGCGCGCCATCGCCTGCGCGTCGATCTCGTAGGGGTCCTGGGGCACGGCGAGGTCTTCGTCGTGGTAGCGGACGGCCTCGTCGGCGTCGGCAATCAGCGTGTCCAGGTAGTCGGCGATCAGCTCTGCCGAGGACGGCGCGCGCATGCCGACCGAGAAGGTCAGGCAGGGGTTCTCCGCCACGCCGTGGTGCGGCACCAGCGGCGGCAGGTAGAGCATGTCGCCGGGCGACAGCACCCACTCGTGGGTGGGCGCGAACGTGCGCAGCAGCTTGATCGCCACGTCCTCGTGGAAGGACAGGTCCGGCGCCGGCCGGCCCATCGCCACGCTGGCGTCGATCATCCAGCGCCGCTCGCCCTGCGCCTGCAGCAGGAACACGTCGTAATGGTCCACGTGCGCGCCGACCGAGCCGCCGGTGGCGGCGAAGCTGATCATGATGTCGTCCACCCGCCAACGCGGCAGGAAGCGGAACCGTTCCAGCAACTCGCGCACGTCCGGGTCCCACTTGTCCACGTCCTGTACCAGCAGGGTCCAGTCGTGGTGCGGCAGGCCGGGGAAATCCTCTTCCTGGAACGGCCCGGTGCGCACGTCCCAGCGGCCGCTGGCGCGGTCCAGGCTGATCAGCCGCGCCAGCACGCCGTCCTCGCAGGCCAGGCCGGCCAGGTCTTCCGGCTGCACCGGCGTCTGGAAGCCGGGGAAGGCGTCGCGGATCAGCAGCGGGCGCTTGTGCCAGTAGTCGCGCAGGAAGTGTTCCGCCGGCATGCCCAGCGGATGCTGGCGGGTGGCGCGGATCTCGAAGGGCAGCGCGCCGTCGCGGCGGGCGGGAGCGGTTTTCTTGGTCATGGGCGGCGGTGCGCCGGCGACGGCGCGGGCATCAGGGAAGGAACGCCAGCGTGGCGCATGCGCCGCGCGCCGGCATTGAGGCGGATCAAGCGGAGCGCCGCGCGCGTCACGGCAGGGTGCCGGCGGCTTCGTCCGCCAGCCGCTTGTCCAGCCGCGCGGTTGCGGCCTGCGCGTAGGCGCGGCAGGCGCCCGGTTCGGCCAGCGGTTGGTCGGCGCCCGGCCCGAGGCGCGACCACAGCCGGCTGGCGGATGGGTGCGGCGTGACCAGCACGTCGCATTCCAGCGCGGCCACGCGCGCCAGGGTGGCGCGGAACGCGGCCACGTAGCCCGGATGCGCGGCGTCGTCGCCGTAGCGGTACACGTCGTCGGAGACCGCGGTCAGGCTGTCGGCGTAGACCATCTGCCGGCAGTCCTCGGCTTCGCAGGAGCGCCAGGTCCAACTGGTGCCGCCCGGCGTGTGGCCCGGCGTGGGGATGGCCCGCAAGGCCAGCGGGCCCACGCGCACCACGCCGTCGTCGACCAGGGCGACGACGCGTTCGACCGGCGCGAACGGCTCCAGCGCTTCGAATTGCGGATCGCTGCGGTCGCTGGCGCCGCGCGCCAGCGTGGCCACGGCCGGCGCGCGCGCGTAGACCGGCGCGCCGGTGGCGCGTTGCAGTTCGGCCAGGCTGCCGGCGTGGTCGAAGTGCTCGTGCGAGAACACGATGGCGCGCACGTCCTCCGGCCTGAAGCCGAGCGCGCGGATGTTGGCCAGGATCTGCGGGCCGGCCTGCGGCGTGGCGGCGTCGATCAGGATGTGGCCTTCGTCCGAGGTCACCAGCAGTGCGCTGATGCCGCAGGTGCCGACGTACCAGGTGTTGCCGTGGACGCGCAGTGGCGTGGCCGGGTCGTTCCAGCCCGCGTTGGCGGCGCAGGCGGCAGGCGCCGTGTCGGCGGCGAGAGCGGCGGAAGGAAGGGCGAGGGCGAGCAGGCCGCCCAGCAGGGTGCGATGCAAGGTCATGTGGCGATCTCGTCGTAGCCGCGGCCGACGAACTGCAGCAGGCACCAGCCATGGCCCCAGGGATCGGCCAGGCGCACGATGCGGCCCCAGTTCGTGTCGCGGATGGGGGTTTCCTGCAACAGTCCCGCGCGGAGGGCGCGGTCGAGGGCAGGTTCCAGAAGGTCGACCACCACGTCCAGGTGGACCGGCGTCCAGTGGCGGGTGTAGTCGCGTCGTGCGTCCGCCGCGGCGATGGTGCCGGCGGCGTTCTCCAGCAGGTAGATCGGCGCCTGCGCACCGAGCAGTTCCACGCCGCCGCTGCCGAAGCGGCGCGCGGCGGACAGGCCGAACGCCTGCGTGTAAAGCGCCTCGGCGGCGGGCAGGTCGGGTACGTCGATGTTGATCAGCAGGTGCATCGTCGTCCCTTGCACGCTGCGCGGGTCAGATCGCGCGCGCCAGCCGCTCGGCCAGGCCGGTGTAGCTGCCGGGCGTCATCTCGCGCAGGCGCTGCTTGTCCCCGGCGGGCAGGTCAAGCGCTTCGATGAAGGCGCGCATCGAGTCGGCGGTGATGCCCTGGCCGCGGGTCAGCGCCTTCAGTTGCTCGTAGGGATTGGGCAGGCCGTGGCGGCGCATCACCGTCTGCACGGCCTCGGCCAGCACTTCCCAGGCGGCGTCGAGGTCGGCGTCCAGGCGCTGCGGGTTCACTTCCAGCTTGCCCAGGCCCTTGGCCAGCGAATCCAGCGCCACCTGCGTATGCCCGAACGCCGTGCCCAGCGCGCGCAGCACGGTGGAGTCGGTCAGGTCGCGCTGCCAGCGGCTGATCGGCAGCTTGGCGCTGAAATGCTCGAACAGCGCGTTGGCGATGCCGAAGTTGCCTTCGGCGTTCTCGAAGTCGATCGGGTTGACCTTGTGCGGCATGGTCGAGGAGCCGACTTCGCCTTCCTTGAGCTTCTGCTTGAAGTAGCCCAGCGAGATGTAGCCCCACACGTCGCGGGCCAGGTCGACCAGGATGGTGTTGGCACGGCGCGCGGCGTCGCCGATCTCGGCCACGTTGTCGTGCGGCTCGATCTGGGTGGTGTAGGGATTGAACACCAGGCCCAGGCCCTCGACGAAGCGCTGGGCGAAGGCCGGCCAGTCCACGTCCGGATAGCTGGCGACGTGGGCGTTGTAGTTGCCGACCGCGCCGTTGATCTTGCCGGTCAGTTCCACCGCGGCGATCTGCGCGCGCTGGCGCTCCAGGCGCGCCACCACGTTGGCGATCTCCTTGCCCAGGGTGGTGGGCGAGGCGGTCTGGCCGTGGGTGCGCGAGAGCATCGGCTGTGCGGCCTGCGCATGCGCCAGCGCGCGCAGGCGGGCGGCGATGCCGTCCAGCGCCGGCAGCAGCACGTCGCGGCGGGCCTGTTCCAGCATCAGGCCGTAGGACAGGTTGTTGATGTCCTCGCTGGTGCAGGCGAAGTGGACGAATTCCAGCGCCGGGGCGAGTTCCGCGTCGTCCTTCAGGCGTTCCTTGATGAGGTATTCCACCGCCTTGACGTCGTGGTTGGTGGTGCGCTCGATCTCCTTGACGCGGGCGGCGTCGGCGACACTGAAGCCGTCGGCCAGGGCGCGCAGCCGGGTTTTCGCCTCGCCGGAGAAGTCCGCCAGTTCGGCGATGCCCGGCTCGGCGGCCAGCGCCAGCAGCCATTCCACCTCCACCTTCACCCGCGCCCGGATCAGGCCGTATTCGGAAAAGATGGGGCGCAGCGCATCGACCTTGCCGGCGTAGCGGCCGTCGAGCGGGGACAGGGCGAGCAGGGAGGCATCCGACATGGGGCGGGGAGGGGAGGCTGAAAGGAGCGTTCCAGTTTACCCCGGGAAGGCGCCGATCCGGCCTGGCGTATCCTGTCGGCCCCCGCCAGCCGCCGGCCCGCATGCCGGCGCGCAAGCCGTGAATCCCCCAAGGAGACGGTGATGACCAGCAAGAACCCCGCGGGCGCGCCCCGCACCGGGCGTACCCGCATCGAACACGACAGCATGGGCGAGCTGCAGGTGCCCGCCGACGCGCTATGGGGCGCGCAGACCCAGCGCGCCGTGCAGAACTTCCCCATTTCCGGCCGGCCGATGCCGCGTGGCTTCATCCGCGCGCTGGGCCTGGTCAAGGCCGCCGCGGCCGAGGTCAATGCCGGGCTGGGCCTGCTGCCCAAGGCCATCGCGCGCAGCGTGCAGGTCGCCGCGTGGGAAGTGGCCGAGGGCCGCCACGACGCGCACTTCCCCATCGACGTGTACCAGACCGGTTCCGGCACCTCGTCGAACATGAACGCCAACGAGGTGATCGCCACCCTCGCGTCGCGCTCGTTCAAGGGGGGCGTGGGCAAGGCCAAGGTGCACCCCAACGACCATGTCAACCTGGGCCAGAGCTCCAACGACGTGATCCCCACCGCGCTGCGCGTGGCCGCGCAACTGGCGGTGGTGGAAGACCTGCTGCCGGCCATCAAGCACCTGCGCCGGACCATCGACCGGCGCGGCAAGGCGCTGGGCAAGGTGGTCAAGACCGGGCGCACCCACCTGATGGACGCCATGCCGCTGACCTTCGGCCAGGAATTCTCGGCCTGGTCGGCGCAGTTGGCCTCGGCGCAGGCGCGCATCGAGGACGCGCTCAAGCGCCTGCGCCGGCTGCCGCTGGGCGGCACCGCCATCGGCACCGGCATCAATGCCGATCCGCGCTTCGGCGCGCGCGTGGCCAAGGCATTGTCGGCGTCGACCGGCACGCGCTTCGAGAGCGCCGACAACAAGTTCGAGGGGCTGGCGGCGCAGGACGACGCGGTGGAACTGTCCGGCCAGCTCAGCGCGCTGGCGGTGGCGCTGACCAAGATCGCCAACGACCTGCGCTGGATGAATTCCGGCCCGCTGGCCGGCCTGGGCGAAGTGGAACTGCCGGCGCTGCAGCCGGGCAGTTCGATCATGCCGGGCAAGGTGAACCCGGTGATCCCGGAGGCCACGGTGATGGTCTGCGCGCAGGTGATGGGCTACCACACGGCGGTGACCGTGGCCGGGCAGACCGGCAACTTCCAGCTCAACGTCACCCTGCCGCTGATCGCGAACAACCTGCTGGACGGCATCCAGTTGCTGTCCAACGTGTCGCGGCTGCTGGCCGACGACTGCATCGCCGGGCTGAAGGTGCGCAACGAGCGGGTCAAGGAAGCGCTGGACCGCAATCCGATCCTGGTGACCGCGCTGAATCCGGTGATCGGCTACGAGAAGGGGGCGGCCATCGCCAAGCAGGCCTACAAGCAGAACCGCCCGGTGCTGGACGTGGCCCGCGAGGTCACCGGCCTGCCGGAGAAGACGCTCAAGCCGCTGCTCGACCCCGCCGTGCTGGCGAAGGGCGGCATCCACGGCAAGCCGGGCGGCGGGGGCGGCTGAGCGCCGCCTCCGCGGAGGAGTCCGTCCCCGGCATCGGGGACGGCAGGGCGATCCGCCGGCCCGCGCGGGGTCAGGGCGACGCTGCGGCTGGCGTGGTCGCCGCACCGTTGGCTTCTTCGGCCGCGTCCTGGCCGGCGGCGTCGGACGAACTGCCGCGCAGGGCCCGGCCGAGGGCGCGCCCCACTTCCCGGCCGGCATCGCGGTTGCCGGTGCTGTCGGCCTTGCACTCGGCGATATCGTCCACTTCCAGCGCGGCATAGGGCCGGAAGGCGGGCAGGGTGGCGGCGAGGTCCTGCTGGGCCCGGTACAGTGCCGGCAGGCGTTCGCAGATCTTCATCGCCTCGGCTTCCACCTTCTTCGCTTCGGCCTCGATCTGCTGGTCGATCTGGTCGGGATTGCCGCTGAAGATGCCTTTCACCGCGGCGCCCACGGCCTTGCCGGCGAGCTTGGCGCCTTCCTTGCCGGTGGCGATGCCGGCGTCGGCGATGCCGCCGAGTTCGCGGTGGTAGGTCACCAGCAGCGCGCGCTGGGCGTCATTCACCGGCACCGTCTTGCCGCCGACGATGAAGTCGCCTTTGGCCGTGATCTGCGCCTTGGGCTGGCCGGTGGCGTTGAGGGTGAGATTCCGGCCCCACAGCGCGTCGGAGGCGTCGCCGTCGCGGTCCGCGCTGCCCTTGGGGGAGCAGGCGGCGAGGAGCAGGGCGGAAAGCAGCAGGGCGAAAGACGTGGAGCGGCTCATGGCGGGCGGTTCCCCTTGGGCGATGGCGCGGTCAGCGGCGCTTGGGCAGGTGGAGGGTGCCGGCGACGCCGGCGTGGTCGATGTCGCCGGAGCCGACCGATTCCACGGTCAGGTCGCCGCGCACGTCGTTGACGTCCACTTCGCCTGAGCCGATCGAGCGCACGCGGACGCTGCCGCCCACGTCGCGCAGGCGGGCGCCGCCGGAGCCGACCGAGCCGATGGCGACGTCGCCGCCTGCGCCGGCCAGGTCGAAGTCGCCGGAACCGATGCTGCCCACGTCCACCGCGCCGCGGATGCGGCGTGCGTCGATGTCGCCCGAGCCGATGGAGACGACCTTCAGCGCGCCCGCGTCGTCGACTTCGATGTCGCCCGAGCCGACGGACACGGCGACCAGCCCGCGGGTACGACGGATGGCGGCGTCGCCCGAGCCCACGTCGGCGCTCACCACCGGCGCGCCGGTCACGGTGGCATCGCCGGAGCCGACCTTGAGCTGCACGGGCATGCTGTCCGGCAGCGTCGCCGCCAGGGTCTGGTAGGCGTAGTTGTTGCCCAGGAAGATGCCGCTGGAGCGGCCTTCGCGCCAGGCGCGGACCACCAGCTTGTCGCCGCTCCGTTCCTGTTCCAGCCTGAGGCTCGGCAGGGCGTCGGCCTCCGAGGCGCAGGCCTTGCCCTGCACGTCGCCGGCGGCGCCGGGCGCGGCGGTGACCTTGAGGTCGTTGTGGGCGATGTCGAACACGACGGCCTTGACCCCGGCCAGGTCGAGCGAGAGGGCGCGGGGCGCGGAATGCCGGCAATGATCCTCGCCGGCCCGGGCGGCCAGCGGCGCGGACAATGCGAGCGCGGCCAGCAGCAGGGGAGTAGCGGTGAGCGTCTTGTGCATGGGGTGGTTTCCTCGCGGGGCGGACGGACGGCGGGGCGTCGCGGCCGGGGGAATCAGAAATTCCAGTCCGTGTGCTTGTCGCAGTCGTCCACGTCGGACTGTTCCATGGTGGCGTAGGGGCGGAACTCGGGCACGCTGGCCGCCAGCGCCTGCTGTGCCAGCAGCAGGCCGGGCATGCGGCCGCACAGCCGGTCCACCATCGGCTTGATCTTGGCCTTGGCCTGCTGGCCCACCTGCTGGCCGATCTGGTCGCCGGACTGGCCGGCCATCACGGCCTTCAGCGCCGTGGCCGCGGCGTCCACGCCCACCTGCGCGCCTTCCATGCCGATGGCCATGCCGTCGGCGATCACTTCCAGCAGCGCCTCGCGGTAGGCCAGCACCTGCGCCTTCTGCGCGGCCGTGGCGGCTACCGGCTTGCCTTCGATCAGCAGGTCGCCGGCGGGGGTGATCTCGGCCTTGGGCAGGTGGTCGTTCTTGTTGCGGTTCAGCGAGATGTTCTCGGTCGCCAGCCTGCGGCGCGCCTCCTCGATGCCGCGATTGGCCTTCTGCAGTTCCTGACTGGCTTCGCCCAGGCCCTTGCGGGCTTCTTCGATCGCCTTGCCGGCGATGCCGGTGGGCGCGCTGTCCTGCTTGTCCGGGGCGGGCTTGCAGGCTGCCAGCAGCAGGGCGGCGGCCAGGCAGGCGGGGCGCAGGACGGAAAGGGTGCTCGGCATGCGGGTGTCCTCGGTTGTCGGTGGAAGGCGGCGGAAAGCCGCCGCCCCGTGCGGTCCTATTCGCTCTCGCGCCAGCGGCGCAGGTAGATGGCGCCGACGATCAGGGCTACGCCGATTACCGCGCCGATCCACAGGTCGGCGGTGGCGAACGCCTGCCAGCTACGGGTCAGGTCCAGCGCACTGGCCAACTGGTCGGGTGATTCGATGTCCATGTTCGCATGCGCGCCTTTCAGCGTGGGCAGCCAGGTGCCCGGCACCACGCTCAGCAGGCCGCGGTAGACCACCGTGTACCAGACCAGGTCGTGGCGGATGCTCAGGCCCGGCAGGATGTCGGTCATGCTGACGATCACGCAGGCCAGCACCGGCACCAGCACCGCCCACAGGAACGGCTTGGAGCGCGCCCAGGCCGAGCAGAACATCAGCCAGCCTACCGCGGGCAGCGCCCAGAACACGTACACCGGCAACGAGGCCAGCACGCCGCCGATGATGCGCAGCGGGTGCGAGTGGGTGAACACCGCGGCGCCGGCCGGCAGCCCGTTGACCGTGATGGTGAGCGCGGAGATCAGCCACAGCGCCACGCCGATCAGGATGCCGATGCCGATGGCCAGCAGCGGCGCCAGCAGCAGCGCCCAGGCCAGCTTGGACAGCACGGTGTGGGCGTCGGAGATGGGCAGCGACTTCCAGAACAGCACGCTGCGGTCGCGGCGGTCGTCGTACAGGGTGCCCAGCGCGTAGAAGAACACCACGAAGGCCAGCACCACGCAGGCCAGCAGCACGCCGCCCAGCAGCATGCCGTCGCCGAAGGCGCCGACGGTCCGGTGCATCTTCTCCGGCGCGTCGTTCAGCACGAAGCCGCTGCTGCCCATCGAACGGCGTGCGGCGATGCTGCCGATCACGGCCAGGATCAGGTTGAGGGTGACGAAGATGCCGCCGGTGATGACCGGCGCCCAGAAGAAGCCGCCGCGGTTCTCCCAGAACTCGCGCTTGAGCAGCCACTTGAAAGCGCCCGGCTTGGACGTCTTGCCCGTGGAAGCAGTCATGGCGTTCATGCGTAGGTTCCTTTCATGATGGCGACGAACAGGTCGGCCAGGCCGGGAGTGCGGGTTTCGCCGAGCGGGGCGAGCTGCGCTCTGGGCGCGCCGTCGAACAGCAGCACGGTCTTGCCG
This sequence comes from uncultured Pseudoxanthomonas sp., assembly GCA_937975725.1. GTDB lineage: Bacteria > Pseudomonadota > Gammaproteobacteria > Xanthomonadales > Xanthomonadaceae > Pseudoxanthomonas_A. The sequence continues at coordinate 10,935 of CALJUL010000032.1, forward strand.
AAGGGCAGGGCGCGCTCGTCGATGGGCCCGAGAGCGCGCGCCTGCTCCACCGTCTCGGCGCTGGCCAGCACCTCGGTGTAGCGGTCGGCCACGTCTTCCATCTGTGCGGTCAGCACGATCCTGCCGTCGCGGATGAACATCACGTCGGTGAGGATGTGCTCGATCTCCTCGACCTGATGGGTGGTGACGATGATGGTCTTCTGCTCGTCGAAGTAGTCTTCCAGCAGGCGCTGGTAGAACTGCTTGCGGTAGAGGATGTCCAGGCCCAGGGTGGGCTCGTCCAGCACCAGCAGGCGGGCGTCGATGGCCATCACCAGCGCCAGGTGCAGTTGCACGATCATGCCCTTGGACATCTCGCGCACGCGCAGGCCCGGCTTGAGCTGGGTGTTGGCGAGGAATCGCTCGCACTTGGCGCGGTCGAAGCGCGGGTGCACGCCGGCCACGAAGTCAATGGCCTCCTTCACCTTCATCCAGCGTGGCAGCACGGCCACGTCGGCGATGAAGCAGACGTCGTTCATCAGCGCGTCGCGGTCCTTGCGCGGGTCCATGCCCAGCACCTTCAACTGGCCCTCGAACGGGGTCAGCCCCAGGATGGCCTTCAGCGCGGTGGTCTTGCCGGCGCCGTTGGGGCCGATCAGGCCGACGATCCTGCCCGGCTCGATCTCGAAGCCGGTGTCGTCCAGCGCGAGCTTGTTCCTGTAGGCCTTGCGCAGGCCGCGGGCGGACACCACGGCATTGGCGGTTGCGGCATTCATCACTTGTTCCCCTTGGCTTGCAGCAGATCTTGTAAGGACAGGCCCAGCCGCTCGATGCGCTCGGCCACGGCCGGCCATTCTTCCGTGAGGAACCGCTCGCGCTCGCTGCCGCGCAGCTTGTTGGCCGCCTCGTCGGTGACGAACATGCCCAGGCCGCGGCGCTTCTCGACCAGGGACTCGTCGGCCAGTTCCTGGTAGGCGCGGGAAACGGTGATCGGGTTGAGCTGGTACTCGGCGGCCACCTGGCGGACCGAGGGCAGGGCGTCGCCGGGCTTCAGGATGCCGTCCAGCATCATGGCGATCACGCGGTCCTTCAACTGGCGGTAGATGGGAGCGCCGTCGCTCCATTGGATGGACGTCATGGCTCAGCCCCTCGGACGCAGTGATTGGCCAAAGGAAAAGTAGGGCATCGCCAGCGAAGCGCGGGCGCGCCGCTTGTGCGGGCGCACGGGGGCGCCGGCGTCGTCGGTGATGCCGCGGGCCTCGGCTTCCAGCGCGCCGGCCAGGGCGGCCGATTCCCCCTCGGCCTGGCGCGCCCCGGGGGCGGCCAGCAGGCCCAGCGCCAGCAGCAGGCCGCCGACGGCCAGACTGGGCAGGGTGCGGGTGAGTTTCGGGTTCATGGGATACCCCCCTGAGTTGGGTGAGTGGTGTTGTATTCAACTATAACACCTAAACACAGGGCGTCAACTACCCCGGAGGGTTTTGCCGCCCCAACTGAAGGCATACTTGTCATGTTCGCAATAGCGAGGCGCAGGAAATGAGCAAGTCACTGAGAATAATGGTTTTTCTGGCGATCCTCGGGGCTGCGACCAGCGCCCTGGCGGCTGGACTGCTGGATGTGAGCTACCGCCCGCTGGCCGGCAAGACGCCGGTGAACCTGAAGGAGCGCTATGCCGGCCAGGTGCTGCTGGTGGTGAACACCGCCAGCAAGTGCGGCTACACGCCGCAATACGACAGGCTGGAAGCGCTGCACCAGCGCTACGCGGCGCAAGGCTTCTCGGTGCTCGGCTTCCCCTCCAACGATTTCAAGGGCCAGGAGCCGGGCAGCGAAGAGGAGATCCAGGCGTTCTGCACGCTGACCTATGGGGTGAAGTTCCCCATGTTCGAGAAGGTGGTGGTGACCGGCGACGCCGCCACGCCGCTGTACCGCTCGCTGGCGCAGGCCACCGGCGTGGCGCCGGGCTGGAATTTCCACAAGTACTTGATCTCGCGCGACGGTCGCGTGGTCGCGAACTTCCCCAGCAAGGTCGCGCCTGACGATCCGGCGCTGATCGCCGCCATCGAGCGCGAGCTGGCGGCCCCGCGCGCCGCGCGCTGAGGGATCCCGTAGCGTGGGGCCGGCATGCCACAATAGTGGTTTGGCGCCGACTTCGCGGCGCGGGTTCCAGGAGTGAACAGGATGAAGCGGTCGTTCCGCGGCGCAGCCGTGTTGTTGGCAATTTCTTTTTCGATGCTGGGAGGCAGCGTGTCTGCACAGGAAAAAACCGCGCTGGCCACCGAGCGCGACAGGATCAGCTACGCCATCGGCGTGGACGTGGCCACTTCGCTGGAGCCGGTCGGCCCGTACCTGGACACGGCCGCCTTCGAGCGCGCGCTGGTCAACACCTTCGCCGGCAAGCCGCCGCTGATCACCGAGCAGGAAGCCCAGGCCACCGACCAGTTGCTGCGCGTGAACCTGGCCGTCGCCGACGGCCAGCCGATCCCCGGCATGCCGCCGGGCAGCGCGCCGCCGCCGGTCGACAAGGCCAAGGTCGGCCTGTTCCTGGGCACCTACATGGTCGGGCGTTCGCTGATGCCGCTGAAGGACGACATCGACCCGGCCGTGCTGGTGCAGGCCATGCGCACGGTCATCGGCAAGACCGGCACGCCGCTGCTGAGCGCCGAGCAGGCCCAGGCCGAAGTGCAGGCGTTCCTGGTCAAGCAGCAGGCCGGCCGCGGCCAGCGCAACCGCGACGAGGGCGCCAAGTTCCTGGCCGAGAACAAGACCAAGCCGGGCGTGATCACCCGCCCCTCCGGCCTGCAGTACATGGTGCTGCGCGAAGGCAACGGCGAGCGCCCGACCCCCGCCAGCCGCGTGCGCGTGAACTACGTCGGCACGCTGCTGGACGGCACCAAGTTCGACAGCTCTTACGACCGCGGCGAGCCGGCGGAATTCGGCCTGAACCAGGTGATCGCCGGCTGGACCGAGGGCGTGTCGCTGATGCCGGTGGGCGCCAAGTACCGGTTCTGGATTCCCTCCAACCTGGCCTACGGCCCCGGCGGCCAGCCGGGCAGCCCGATCGGCCCGGACGCCACCCTGACCTTCGACGTGGAGTTGATGGGTGTCCTGCAATGAGTCCGATAGCCGTATCGGCTTTGATGATTCGATGACAGGACTGCACTGATGCGAGTAACGATCTTCGGTACGGGTTACGTGGGGCTGGTTACCGGCACCTGCCTGGCGGACGTCGGCCACGACGTGGTCTGCGTCGATATCGACCCGGCCAAGGTCGAAGGGCTGAACCGCGGCGTGGTGCCGATCTACGAGCCGGGGCTGTCGCCCATGGTCAAGGCCAACCATGCCGCGGGCCGGCTGCACTTCACCACTGACGCGGCCGAGGCCATCGCCCACGGCGACGTGGTCTTCATCGCCGTGGGCACGCCGCCGGACGAGGACGGCAGCGCCGACCTGCAGTACGTGCTGGCCGTGGCGCGCACCATCGGCCGCCACATCGAGCGCCCCTGCGTGGTGGTGAACAAGTCGACCGTGCCGGTGGGCACCGCCGACAAGGTCAAGGCCGCCATCCAGGGCGAACTGGCCGCGCGCGGCGCCGACGTGGCCTTCGACGTAGTCTCCAACCCCGAATTCCTGAAGGAAGGCGACGCGGTCAACGACTGCATGCGCCCGGACCGCATCGTGATCGGCGCCTCCAGCCCGCACGCCATCGAGCGCCTGCGCCGCCTGTACGCGCCGTTCAACCGCAACCACGAGCGCATCGTGGTGATGGACGTGCGCTCGGCCGAACTGACCAAGTACGCGGCCAACGCCATGCTGGCCACCAAGATCAGCTTCATGAACGAGATCGCCAACATCGCCGAGCGGGTGGGCGCCGACATCGAGCAGGTGCGCCAGGGCATCGGCTCGGACCCGCGCATCGGCTGGCACTTCATCTACCCGGGCGCCGGCTACGGCGGCTCCTGCTTCCCCAAGGACGTGCAGGCGCTGACCCGCATCGCGCAGCAGCAGGGCTATGCGCCGCAGTTGCTGGAAGCGGTCGAGGCGGTGAACGAACGGCAGAAGAGCCACCTGTTCGAACTGGTCCAGCGCCACTACGACCGCGATGAGGACGAAGGCGTGCGCGGCAGGACCTTCGCCGTGTGGGGCCTGGCGTTCAAGCCCAACACCGACGACATGCGCGAGGCGTCCAGCCGCCGCCTGCTGGCGGAACTGTGGGAAGCCGGCGCGCGCGTGCGCGCCTACGACCCCGAGGCTCGGCACGAGGCGTCGCGGATCTTCGGCGAGCGCGACGACCTGCTGCTTTGCGAGCACGCCCACGAGGCGCTGGAAGGCGCCGACGCGCTGATCGTGGTGACCGAGTGGAAGCAGTTCCGCAGCCCCGACTTCGCGCGCCTGCGCGAGGCGCTGGGCGACGCGGTGATCTTCGACGGGCGCAACCTGTACGAGCCGGCCGACGTGGAAGCTGCCGGCATCGCCTACTACGGCATCGGGCGCGGGCGGTCGGTGCATGCAGTCTGACCTGCCGCTTCCCGCCGACACCCGCCTCGAGCAGCGGCTGGTGGAACTGGAGACGCGGCTGGCGTTCCAGGAACACGCGCTGGGCGAACTGAGCGAGGCGCTGGCCGACGCGCGCGCCGAGAACGAGCGCGCCGCGCTGCTGCTGCGGCACATGGTCGAGGAACTGGGCAAGGTGCGCGGCGCGCTGTACGAGAACCCCGCCGACGAACCGCCGCCGCCGCATTATTGATACGCTTGCGGCGCACCACGCCGCCACGAAAGGCCGATGAGCGATTCCCTCCGCGACCAGTTGCTGGGCCTGGGCTTCAAGCCCGCGCCGAAGCCCGAACGCAAGCCCGACCAGCGCCACGACGCCCGCCGTCCACACGGCGGCAAGGGCGGCGCGGCCGCACACGAGAGCCGCAAGCCCGGCGGCAAGCCGGTGGGCGGCAAGCGTCCGCCGCAGGGCAAGCCGAAGCGCGACCAGGGCGAGATCGACCTGGCCAAGGCCTATGCGATCCGTGCGCAGCGCGAGAAGAACGAGCGCATCGAGGCCGAGCGCCTCAAGCAGGAGGAAGCCCGTCTGCGCCGCGAAGCGAAGGCCAGGCTGGACGCTTTCCTCAAGGACAAGGCCCTCAACGATCCCGAAGCCGAGATCGCGCGCCACTTCCCCTACGGCGGCAAGATCAAGCGCATCTACGTCAATGCCGTGCAGTTGAAGGCGTTGAATGCCGGCGAACTGGGCGTGGTGCAGCAGAACGGCCGCTACCTGCTGGTGACCGCGGCGGTGCTGGCGGAAGCGGAGGCCATCTTCGCGCCGGCGGTCGCATTGAAGATCGACCCCGACGCGCCGGCGGAAGACGACCCGTACGCCGATCCGAAATACCAGGTGCCCGACGACCTGGTGTGGTGAATCTTCCGGTCAGGCAGCGCCCCTTGCTCTGCCTGCTGCCCGGGCTGGACGGCACTGGCCATCTTTATGGCCCCTTGGTTGAAGTGCTCGGCGAATGGGCCGAGGTGCGGGTGTTGGCCTACGACGCCTGCGGTTCCGCGGACTATCCGGCCCTCTGCGAAGCACTCCAGTCGGAACTCCCGGCCACAGGCGAACTGGTGCTGGTCGCCGAATCTTTCGCCGGGCCCTTGAGTGTGATGCTGGCGGCCCGGCATCCGGGCCGGGTCCGGGCGCTGGTGATGGCGGCGAGCTTCGTCCATGCGCCACTGGCATGCAGCCGGCTGTGCGCCTCGGTGTTGCAACGTATGCCGGCGCTGGTGCCGCCCGTGGCGTGGATGGAATGGGTGCTGGCTGGCGCGGAACTCCCCCCATCGTTGCGCGATGCGTTCGCTGCGATCCTGCGGACCGTGCCGGCGGAGCGGATCAAACAGCGTGCGCTGGCGGCGCTGCGTGCCGATGTCCGTTCCAGGCTTGCTGTGATGGACGTGCCCTTGTTGTACCTGCGCGCGAAGCACGACCGCTTGATCGGTGTGAGGGCGGGGCAAGTGGTGATGGCGCATGCCCGGCATGCGGCCTGGGAAGAGATCGAGGCGCCGCACTTCCTGTTCCAGACCGCGCCGATTGCTGCAGCACGCGCGATCCGGGAATTCCTGGACCGCTTGCCCGGGCGGATCGACGTGGCTGGCCGAGCCTGAGCAACTCGGGCACGCCGGCAGGCTTCCCCTGATTCATTTCCCCGCCGCGGCGACCTGCGGCCCCACCAGCCAGTGCCACGCGATCAGCGCCGCCAGCAACGCGATGGCCGAGGAGGCCAGGAAGGCGGCTTCGCCGCCGAAGCGCCACAGTTGTCCCGCCAGCAAGGCGCCGGCGACGCCGCCCACGCCGGAGGACAGGCCGTAGAACACGCCTTGGCCGTGACCGTTCATGCGGCCGGGGAAGAAGCGCACCAGCAACTGCATGGACGCGGCGAAGAAGGCGCCGAAGTTCAAAGCATGGGTGAGCTGTGCCAGCACCAGCACCGTGGCGTTGTCCGGGAACAGTCCCGTCGCCAGCCAGCGCAGCGAAGCGCTGAGCAACGCCACCAGCAGCACGCGCCCGGCGTCCCAGCGGCGGAAGATGCGGCTGGACAGGAAGAACACGCCGATCTCGGCGACCACGCCCACCGCCCACAGCATCCCCTGCTCGGACGTGGCGTAGCCGTGCTCGGACAGGTAGATGGAGAATAACGTGTAGAACGGGCCGAACGAGACCTGGGCCAGGAAGGCGGCGACGAAGAAGGCGATCGCCGGTGGCCGCTTCAGCCGCGCGCGGAAACCGTCGTCGCCGGCCGCGGCGGGGTGGCCGGGATCGTGCGCATAGCGGTTGCGCAATGCGGAGGCCAGCACGCCGGCCATCAGCGGCAGCATCAGCCAGGGCAGGGCGGCCACGCCGAGGCGGCGCGCGTCGATGGCCCAGCCGTACGCCGCCACCACCAGAATGAAGCCGATCGATCCCCATACCCGGATCAGGCCGTAGCGGTCGCTGCGCTCGGCCAGGTGCGACAGGGTGATCGCCTCGAACTGCGGCATCACCGCGTTGTAGACGAAGCACCAGGCCGCCATCGCCGCGAACAGCCCGGCGAAGCCCATCGGCATCAGGAACAGCGCGAAGCAGGCCAGCGCCAGCCCGCAGCCCAGGTGCAGCCAGCGGATCGGATGCGCCGAGCGCGCCGCCAGCGAGGTCCACAGGCTCGGCGAAAGGATGCGGGTGGCGTACCACAGGCTCATCAGCACGCTGATCGCCGCCACGTCCAGCCCGCGCGATTGCAGGTACAGGCTCCAGTACGGAGTGAAGGCGCCGAGCGCGGCGTAGTAGAAGAAGTAGAAGCTGGACAGCCGTGCGGCAGGCACGGGCTGTCCGGTCGAGAGGGCGGGAGTCATGGGGCAGGGCCGGCGCTGGCGACCGGACCGTTTCCCGCCGCCGGCCGTCATTGTGCTGCCTGCATGCGCCGGTTGTCAGTGCCGTGGTGCGCATTCGCCCGGGCATCGGTGTCGACGTGGGCATGGATGCCGGCGCTGGCGCGGCCGCATGCGGACGGCGAAGGCGGGAGCATGCGCGGTCGCGAATGTCGAAGATCGTGCAGTCGCCGGCTTTCGCGCGGAACCGCTGGCCGCAGAACGCGCTTCGTCAGCGCGCTTCCGCAGTCGCTTCGGCCGCGTTCCATTCGGCCACTTTCGCCCGCACGGAGGCCAGCATGGCGTCCAGTGCGGCGCGATCGTGGACCTGGCCGCGCATCACCACGGTGTCGATGGCGCGGACGGCCTCGATGTCCTCCAGCGGATTGCGTTCCAGCAGCACCAGATCGGCCGCCTTGCCGGCTTCCACCCCGCCGTAGCGGTCGAGCCTGCCGAACCACGCGGGGCCGGCGCGGGTGGCCGAAACCAGCGCCTGCGCCGGGGTCAGGCCTTCGCGCACGTACAGCGCCAGTTCGTTGTGCAGGCCGACGCCGGGGTAGTTGTAGGAATTGAGGAAGCCCGCGTCGGTGCCGGCCATGATGCGCACGCCGGCCTCCTGCAACAGTGGCAGCACCGCGGCGACTTCGGCGTAACGCGCGTGCCGCGCGGCGATCTGTTCGGGCGTGGCCTTGGCCGCGCGCTCCACGCGCCAGGCGTAGGTCTTGCGCAGGCCGGGGCCGATGTAGGCCAGGTAGGCGTCGCCGTCGTGCGGTTCGACGTCGAGGAAATCGATGATGCGCCCGCCGTCCAGTGTCGGCGTCACCGCCACGCCCAGTTCGGCGAAGCGGCGGTAGGCCGCCGTCGCGGTGGCGCGGTCGAAGCCGGCGTGCAGGCGGCGATTGGCCTCGGCGCGGTCAATCCGGCCGGCGGCGAAATCCGCGGCGATGGCCGCCTCGTCCGCCACGCCGGCCTTGAAGGCGTAGTCCAGGTGTTCGATGGAACTGAGGCCGGCATCGACGGCCTGGCCGACGGTCAGCGCCATCGGGATGTGCCCGGAGGTGCGCAGGCCGCGCTTGCGAGCTTCCCCGAGTGCGTACAGGAACAGCTCGGGCTTGAGCGTGCTGTCGGTGATCTTGACGAAATCCACCCCGTCGCGCTGCTCGCGGTCGAGCGCGGCGTCCACACCGGCTTCGTCGCCGGCCTCCAGCGTGCCCTTCCACACCGGGGCGATGCCTTCGATCTTGGCGCCGGAGGTGAACAGTTGCGGGCCGAACAACTGCCCGGCGGCGATCTGCCCGCGCCAGGCCAGCACCTGTTCGGCCAGGTCGCCGGAGGCGTCGCGGACGGTGGTGATGCCGTGGGCCACGTACAGCGGCAGCAGTGCCTTGTTCTCCTCGACCAGCGCCGGGCCGCCGCCGAAGTGCACGTGCATGTCCCACAGCCCGGGGATCAGGTAGCGGCCGCGTGCGTCCACGGTGGCGGGAGCCTGCCATGCGCGCGCCAGCGTCGCGTCTTCGCCGACCGCCAAGATGTCGGCGCCGCGGATCGCCACCGCCTGCCCGGCCTGCGTGCGGCCGTGTTCGACGTCGACGATGGTGGCGTGGCGGATCAGCACGTCGGCCTGTTGGCGGCCGGCCAGCGCGGGTGCCGCCAGGACCATCGAGGCGATCAGGGCGAGGAAGGAAAGAGTCTTCATGGCAGGGTGTTCCTGTGGCGTGCGGGGTTCCGCACGCGGGGCATGCGCGTGCGCGGCGGCGGAACGGGCGGGCCGCCGCATCGGCGCGTCAGTGGTGACGATACGCCATCGTCCGCCTGCGGCGCACCGCAGGCGCCGGGGTTCATTCGGGATCGTAGTCCAGGTTGGAGGCCAGCCAGCGCTCGACCTGGGCCAGTTCCACGCCCTTGCGCCTGGCGTAGTCGGTGGCCTGTTCCTTCGACACCCGGCCGACCACGAAGTACTGGCTGCGCGGATGGCTGAAGTAATAGCCGGACACCGCCGCCGTGGGCAGCATGGCGAAGCTCTCGGTCAGTGACATGCCGGCGTTGCACCCGGCGTCGAGCAGGCGGAACAGCGTGGCTTTCTCGCTGTGCTCGGGGCAGGCCGGATAGCCCGGGGCGGGGCGGATGCCGACGTACTTCTCGGCGATCAGCGCTTCGTTGTCGAGCGTCTCATCGGCAGCGTAGCCCCAGAACTCGGTGCGCACGCGCTGGTGCAGGCGTTCGGCCAGCGCTTCGGCCAGGCGGTCGGCCAGCGCCTTCAGCAGGATGGCGTTGTAGTCGTCGTGGTCGGCCTCGAAGCGGGCCACGTGCGCATCGATGCCGATGCCGGCGGTGACCGCGAACAGGCCGATCCAGTCCTGCTTGCCCGAGTCCTTCGGCGCGATGAAGTCGGCCAGGCAGAAATCCGGGCGGTCGGCGGGCTTGTCGACCTGCTGGCGGAGGAAGTGCAAGGTCGCCACGGTACCTGCAGGAGGGGCTTCGGCCCCGACCGGATTTCTTTGGCCCTCTGTCGGGGCTGGAGCCCCTCCTGCAGGTGCCGCATCCCGGAGGGAAACCACCACGTCGTCGCCCACGCTGTTCGCCGGCCACAGCCCGAACACGGCCTTGGCGGTCAGCCATTTTTCGCCGACGATCTTTTCCAGCATCGCGCGCGCGTCGTAGTACAGCTCGCTGGCCTGCTTGCCGACCACCTCGTCGGTGAGGATGGCCGGGAACTTGCCGGCCAGTTCCCACGCCTGGAAGAACGGCGTCCAGTCGATGCCCTCCACCAGCTCGGGCAGCGGATAGTCGTCGAACACGTGCAGGCCGGGCTGCGCGGGTGCGGGCGGCGTGTAGGCGTCCCAGCCGCCGTCGAACCTCTGCCCGCGTGCCTTGTCCAGCGATACCAGCCGCTTGGCGTCGCCGCGGTTGCGGTGGCGCTCGCGGATCTCGGCGTAGTCGGCGTCGTTGGCGGCGACGAAGGCCGCGCGCATGTCGCGCGAGATCAGCGACTGCGCCACGCCGACCGCGCGCGAGGCGTCCTTCACCCACACGGTCGGCGCCTTGTAGTGCGGGTCGATCTTCAGCGCGGTGTGCGCGCGCGAGGTGGTGGCGCCGCCGATCAGCAGCGGCGTCTCGAAGCCCTGGCGCTGCATCTCGCGCGCGACGTGGGTCATCTCCTCCAGCGACGGCGTGATCAGCCCGGACAGGCCGATCAGGTCGGCGTTCTCGGCGCGCGCGGTGTCCAGGATCTTCTGAGCCGGCACCATCACGCCCAGGTCGACCACCTCGAAGTTGTTGCAGGCCAGCACCACGCCGACGATGTTCTTGCCGATGTCGTGCACGTCGCCCTTGACCGTG
>CALJUL010000033.1 GCA_937975725.1 uncultured Pseudoxanthomonas sp.
GAGCGCATCCACCGCACCAACCTGATCGGCATGGGCGTGCTGCCGCTGGAGTTCAAGCCGGGGCAGACCCGCAGGACCTTCGGCATCGACGGCACCGAGACCTTCGACGTGGTGGGCGAGCGCAGGCCGCGCGCGGAGCTGACGCTGGTGATCCACCGCAGGAACGGCGAGACGGTGAAGGTGCCGGTGACCTGCCGGCTGGATTCGGACGAGGAGGTCTCGATCTACGAGGCCGGCGGCGTGCTGCAACGCTTCGCGCAGGATTTCCTGGACGCGTCGAAAACGGCCTGACCCGTTCGTCGCATCGGTACATCCCACCGAAAGGAGACCGATCATGTCCGAGACCACCGCCACAACCGGTACCGTCCGCCTGCACCGCGTGCTGCGTGCACCGCCGGCGCGCGTCTACCGCGCCTTCCTCGACGCCGGCGCGCTGGTGAAATGGCTGCCGCCGCACGGCTTCACCGGCACCATGCACCACTTCGACCCGCGCGAGGGCGGCGGCTACCGGATGTCGTTCACCAACCTGGGCACCGGCTCCAGCCATTCGTTCACGGTGGCCCTGGTCGAACTCGTCCCCGGCCAGCGCATCCGCCACACCGACACCTTCGATCCGCCCGGCCTGCCGGGCGAGATGCAGGTGACGGTGACGTTCGAGGAAAGCATCGCCGGCACCGTGCTGCGAATCGTGCAGGAAGGCATCCCGGCCGCGATCCCTGTGGATTTCTGCTACCGGGGTTGGCAGGAATCGCTGGAACTGCTGGCGAAGCTGGTGGAGCCGGAGATTCCGGATGGCGCATGACGGCGCAACGCACGGGCGCGCGGCGGCGGGCGCCTGGCTGGCGCTGGACGCGGACGCGCAGGCGCGCCTCACGCGGATGTTGCTCGCCTTGGGTGCGCGTCGCGGCGAAGGATCGGTCCCGCTGGGAACGGGCGTCGCCGCCGACGTGTTCCATGTGCGGAACGGCCGGATCGCCATCGTCCCGGCACAGCATCAAAGGGTCGCCGGCCGGCCGGTGCTGGGCGCCGAATTCCGTCTGCACGATCCCGTGCAGGCGCCGATGCTGGATGCCTTCCGGACCACGGCATCCGGTGCTGCCGCGTACCTAGTCCCGCCACAGGCCGCGCACGGCGCGTGGCTGTCCTTCCCTCCCTGATCCGAGCGTCCCCATGCCGCATTCCCCCCAACTCCGCATTCCCGCCACCTACATGCGCGGCGGCACGTCGAAGGGCGTGTTCTTCCGCCTGGAAGACCTGCCGGAGCGCGCGCGCGGCCCCGGCCCGGCGCGCGATGCGCTGCTGATGCGGGTGATCGGTTCGCCCGATCCCTACGGCAAGCACACCGACGGCATGGGCGGGGCCACGTCCAGCACCAGCAAGTGCGTGATCATCTCGAAGAGCACGCAGCCGGGGCACGACGTGGACTACCTGTACGGGCAGGTGGCCATCGACACCGCGTTCGTGGACTGGAGCGGCAATTGCGGCAACCTGTCCGCGGCGGTGGGGCCGTTCGCGATCGCCCACGGTTTCCTCGATCCCGCGCGCGTGCCGGACAACGGCATCTGCACGGTGCGCATCTGGCAGGCCAACATCGGCAAGACCATCGTCGCGCACGTGCCGGTGGCCGGCGGTCAGGTGCAGGAGACCGGCGATTTCGAACTGGACGGGGTGACCTTTCCGGCAGCGGAGATCGTGCTGGAGTTCCTCGACCCGGCCGACGAGGGCGAAGACGGCGGCGGCGGTGCGATGTTCCCCACCGGCCGGCTGGTCGACGAACTCGACGTGCCCGGCGTCGGCACGCTGAAGGCGACGCTGATCGCCGCCGGCATCCCGACCGTGTTCGTCGACGCCGCCGACATCGGCTACGACGGCACAGAACTGCAACCGGCGATCAACGAGGACAAGGCCGCGCTGGCGAAGCTGGAGGCCATCCGCGTGGCCGGCGCGCTGCGCATGGGCCTGATCCGGTCGCCGGAAGAAGCGCTCAAGCGCCAGCACACGCCCAAGGTGGCCTTCGTCGCGCCCGCGCGGGCCTATGTCTCCTCGGCCGGCAAGGCGGTGCAGGCCACCGACATCGACCTGCTGGCGCGGGCGATGTCGATGGGCAAGCTGCACCACGCGATGATGGGCACCGCGTCGGTCGCCATCGCCGCCGCGGCCGCCGTGCCGGGCACGCTGGTCAATGCCGCGGCCGGCGGCGGCACCCGCGACGCGGTGCGCTTCGGCCACCCTTCCGGCACGCTGCGGGTGGGTGCGGAAGTGAAGCAGGTGGACGGCCAGTGGACCGTCGCCAAGGCGGTGATGAGCCGCAGCGCGCGCGTGCTGATGGAAGGCGCGGTGCGGGTGCCGGCCGATTCGTTCTGAGGGCGACGCCGCGCGGCCGACCTGCCGGAAGTCACCACTTTCGCCGCACCCATTGCCTCGGCGACGGGCGCGCGACAGCATGGACGCATGTACCCGGTCCTGAATCGATTGCGCGAACCCATGACGCTGGCGGGCGTGTTCACGCTCGCCGCCGTCGCGCTGGGCCTGCGCTTCCTGCCGGCGGACGTGCTGCCCCCCGCGGCCGCCGCATTGGCCGCGTATGCGGCGGCGTTCCTCCTGTTCGCACTGGCGCCGGAAGCGTGGCAGCGGAGCAGGCTGGTCTCCCTGGCCGCGATGGCCGGCCTGTCTTTGCTGCTGGCCTCGTTGACGCCGCGCCTGGGCACGGCCCAGGTGCTGCTGGTGATCTGGGTGGCCTGTGCGGTGAACACGCTGTCGCCGCGCTGGGTAGTGGGCGCGGCGCTGCTGCTGAACCTGGCGTTCTACCTGCTGATGGTGCACTACGGGTTCGGCGCGCCGCTGACGATGACGCTGATCAACATCGGCTTCCAGGCGCTCGCCGGCCTGTGCGTGCACTACGCGCGGCGCGCGGAGGAATCGCGCGATGCATTGGCCCGGGTCAACGCCGACCTGCTGGCCACGCGTGCCCTGCTGGCGGACAGCGCGCGCGACGCCGAGCGCCTGCGCGTGGCGCGCGAGCTGCACGACGTCGCCGGCCACAAGCTGACCGCGATGAAGCTCAACCTGCGCGCGCTCGCCGGCGATCCGGCGCTCGCGCAGCGCGAGGAGGTACAGGTGGCGCAGCAGCTTTCCGCCGAACTGCTGGACGACATCCGCAACGTGGTGCAGGCGCTGCGCGACACGCGCGGGCTTGACCTGCAGACCGCGATCCGGGCGCTCGCCGCGCCCCTGCCGCGCCCCGCGCTGGCCTTGCACGTCGCCGACGACGTGCGCATCGCCGATCCCGCCGTCGCCGAATCACTGCTGCGGATCGTGCAGGAATGCCTGACCAACGCCGCGCGGCATGCGAATGCGGACACGCTGACGGTTTCGTTGAAGAAAGAGGACGCACGCATGCACCTGCACGTCGAGGACGACGGCCGCATCAGGGGCGGCATCCGCGAAGGCAACGGCCTGTCCGGCATCCGCGAGCGCGTCGCGGCGCTGGGCGGCGAACTGCGCCTGGGCAGCGGCAGCCACGGCGGGCTGTGCCTGGACGTGAGGCTGCCGGCATGAGCGTGCGCGTGGCCCTGGCCGACGACCAGGCGCTGGTGCGCGCCGGACTGCGCGCGTTGCTGAAGGCGCAGCAGGTGGAGGTGGTGTTCGAAGCCGACGACGGCGCCGACCTGCTGGCGAAGCTGGAAACACAACCGGTAGACGTGGTGCTGAGCGACATCCGCATGCCCGGCATGGACGGCATCCAGGCGCTGGCGCGCCTGCGCGAGCGCGGTGACCGCACCCCCGTGCTGCTGCTCACCACCTTCGACGACAGCGACCTGCTGCTGCGCGCCACCGAGTCCGGCGCGCAGGGCTTCCTGCTCAAGGACGCCGCCCCGGAGGACCTGCGCGACGCGATCCACCGCGTCGCCGCCGGCGAAACCCTGCTGCAACCGGTCAGCACCGACCCGGTCCGCGCGCGCTTCCGCTTCCGCGACGAGGCGCCGCCCAGCGACACCTTCAGCGAACGCGAAGTGGCCATCCTGCGCCTGCTGGCCGGCGGCTATTCCAACAAGGAGATCGCGCGCACCCTGTTCCTGGCCGAAGGCACCGTGAAGAACTACGTCTCCACCATCCTCGACAAGCTCGGCACCCGCGACCGCACCCGCGCCGTCCTCAAGGCCATCACCCTGCGCATCATCTGACGCCGCCCGCGTCGCTCCCGCAACAACGGCTGTGTAGGAGCGACGTAAGTCGCGACCGTAAGGCCCCGAAGCCTTCGACACGGATCAACGCGGACAACCGCGAATCCGACAAGGCGCTCGATACACGATGGCGGCACTCCACACCGCACCGAAGGCCGTCACCTGCGCATCCACATCGGATGCCATCCCCTCTCTCTGTAGGAGCGACGTCAGTCGCGACCGGAACGCCGGGAGACACCGGACACGGATTCACGCGGACAACCGCGGATCAACAAAAAGCCTTACCCGTGTTCATCCGCGTTGATCCGTGTTCCAGAACGCTTTTGTCTTTCCGGTCGCGACTGACGTCGCTCCTACAGGCGCTGGTACGGCAGCGGGCTTCAGATCAGGAAAACCAGCGTCGCGCCCGCCGCCAATGCGGTCAGCAGGCCGGCCGAGACGCGCAGGCCGTAGGCGCTGCCGCCGCTGGCCCAGGCGATCGCCGACTTCGCCACCAGGCTGGCGGCCAACAGCGCCAGCATCCACCAGCGCGCTTCGGCCGCTTCCAGGCCGCCGCGGGAGAACTGCGCCGCCAGCGTGGCTACCGCGGCGTGCAGTTCGGCCATCGCCGACAGCGCCGCCGCGGCCATCGCGCCGCGCGGCCCGATCCACGCCGCCAACGCCGCCGCCACGAAGGTCAGCACGGCCACCAGCAGAGCGAACCCCAGCGCCTGGCCGAAGCGGAACATGCGGCTTTCCGAAGTCGGCGGCACCACCGCGTCGTCCTCGCCCAGGTGCAGGCCCAGCAGGCCGCCGGCCAGCAGCACGGCGCCGATCACGCACAGTTCCGGCAGCAGGTCCGCCACCAGCGGCGGCGACACCGCCCACAGGATCGGCACGCACAGGGTCAGCGAGGCCAGGTTGGACAGCAGCGCCGCGGCCACCGCCGAACGCAGCAGCGCCGGGGTTTCCTTCGCCCGCTGCCCAAAGCCTATCGTGGCCGCCGTCGACGACACGTAGCCGGCGAAGAAGCCCGCCGCCGCCAGCCCCCAGCGGTTGCCGACCAGCCGCAGCACGATGTGGCCCAGCGCGCTCACCGCCATCACCAGCACCACCAGCTTCCAGATGGTCGCCAGGTTGATCGCCTCGAACGGCCCAACGGGGCGGTCCGGCAGGATCGGCAGGACCACCAGCGCCGCGGCCAGCAGCAGCAGGCCGTCGAACACCTCGCGCTCGCTGAAGGTGCTGCGGGTGAGCCGGTGCAGCGGTTCCTTGGCGTACAGCAGCACCGCCACCACCACCGCCAGCCCGGTCGCCAGCGCCGGCAGGCGCATCGCCATCGCGCCCAGCAGGAAGGTCAGCACCAGGGTGATCTCGCTGGTCAGGCCGGGATCGTCCCGGTGGGTCGCCCAATAGGCCATCGCCGCCAGCCCGCCGATGACGCCCAGCCCCACCAGCACCGCCGGCAACCCCAGCCAGGCCGCCACCGCGGCGGCCAGCGCCACCAGCGCGTGCGTGCGCAGGCCGGCGATGCGGTGGCCGCGGCCGGGGCTGCGCTCGCGCACCAGCCCGATCAGCAGGCCCAGGCCCAACGCCGAGGACAGCGCCAGCCAGATGGCCGGGGTCGTTTCGCCCACGTGGTTCCTCCCTTGGAAGCGGATCGGCCGGTCAGTGGTCTTGAATTGGTCCGCACGATCCGGACAATGCCCGCCACCTTCGCCGTGGACTCCATCATGCCCGCTTCCGCTCCGTCCGCCATCTCGCTGAGCCGCTACCTGATCGAGGAGCAGCGCGCCGGCCGCATCAGCGCCGACCTGCGCCAGTTGATCGCGGTGGTCGCCCGCGCCTGCACCAGCATCTCCATCGCGGTCAGCAAGGGCGCGCTGGGCGGGGTGCTGGGCGACGCCGGCACCGGCAACGTGCAGGGCGAGGCGCAGAAGAAGCTGGACGTGCTGAGCAACGACATCCTGCTGGAGGCCAACGCCTGGGGCGGACATCTCGCGGCCTGCGCCTCGGAGGAGATGGACCACAGCCAGCCGATCCCCGACGCCTACCCGCGCGGCGGCTTCCTGCTGCTGTTCGATCCGCTGGACGGCAGCTCCAACATCGACGTCAACGTCTCGGTCGGCACCATCTTCTCGGTGCTGCGCTGCCCGGACGGCGTGACGAAGCCCGGCGACGAGCACTTCCTGCAGCCCGGCCGCGAACAGATCGCCGCCGGCTACTGCATCTACGGGCCCAGCACGATGCTGGTGCTGACCACCGGCAACGGTACGCATGCGTTCACCCTGGACCGCGAGCAGGGTGCGTTCGTGCTGACCCAGCGCGACATGCGCATTCCCGAGGAAACGAGGGAATTCGCCATCAACATGTCCAACCAGCGCCACTGGGAAACGCCGATGCAGGCCTACGTCGGCGACCTGCTGGCCGGCAAGGAAGGACCGCGCGGCAAGGACTTCAACATGCGCTGGATCGCCAGCATGGTCGCCGACGTGCACCGCATCCTGACCCGCGGCGGCATCTTCATCTATCCGTGGGACCGCAAGGACCCGGGCAAGGCCGGCAAGCTGCGGCTGATGTACGAGGCCAACCCGATGGGCCTGCTGGTCGAGCAGGCCGGCGGCACCGCCAGCACCGGCCGCGAGGACATCCTGTCGCTGCGCCCCGCCCACCTGCACCAGCGCGTGCCGGTGTTCCTGGGCTCGAAGCGGGAAGTGGAAGCAGCAGTGGCATACCACCGCGATCACGATGCGCGGACCCGCAGCGCGTGAGCGAAGCCCGTGCGCGGCTACGCATCCGGAGCCGCGCGCACGCCGCCGCCGTCACATCGGCGGCGGCAGCATCCCCAGCCCGTACAGCCAGGCCATGTCCGACGTCCCGCGGCGGCGCAGGCCTAGCCTGCGCAGTGCGCCGCCCATCCGCGTCACCATCCTGAATTCCTGCGGCAGCTTGAGCAGCACCAGTTCCGAATAGAGCGTATCGACCTGTGCAGCCGGCACGCCGGCGGGACGGAACAGCTTTTCGTTGGTGCGCGTGGTCAGCGAGAACGGTACGCGCACGCCGTCGAGCAGGCGCGTGCACACGGCAACGCAACGCAGGCCACCCTGCAGCATGCGGGTGCGCACCGCGGCGTGGTGGCGGGCCAGCAGGCGCGGACGGCTCACGTGGTGCAGGTAGCTGTATCCGAAGCGCGGATGCCGCAAGCGCGACGACACCAGGTAGCAGTACTCGCCGCGGTCCAGCACCAGCCAGTGCCGGCAGTCGATGCCCTGGTGGTCGCGGAAGACGCGCAGGTCGGCCGGCGACAGCAGGCGCGCGGCGCGCGGATCGTCCGGCGCCAGTTCGAGGACCTCCGCCGCGTCCCCGCCCTGCCACGGCAACCACGGCAGCATCGTGATCGTCTGCTCCAGCGTCTCGAACCCCAGGCGCCGGCTGATCTCCACCACGCGCCTGGAAGGCGACAGGTCGGTCAGCGTGTGCTCCCTCGCCGCCAGAGCCGGCCGCATCAGCAGCAGGCTGCTGGCACGGTGCTCCGGTTCCACGTACCAACTGTGCAGGTTGCAGAAGCGCGCGGTGCGGCCGCCGATCTCGCGTTCGCTGAACAGCATGCCGAGCATGCCCACCGGACGCCCTTGCTCGATCAGCGCATAGCCGACGCAATCGTCCTGGTGCCAGCGGCCGTCCAGGGTGGCCTGCCAGCGGGTGACGGGCATGTTCGGATCGAGCTTGCGCAGCAGGTGCTCGTGCACCTCCGGGAACAGCGTGGGGGTCAGCTTGACGAGCGACGGCAAGGTTCCAGTCCTCCTTCTGCGCGGCGGTGCGGCGTCATGCCGGCTGGTCCGCCAGGTAGTCCTGCGGACGGCCGCGCCGCCGCACCAGGCGGTCCCGGCCATTCTCCACCAGCACTTCGGCCGGCGCATCGTGGCTGAGGAAACCCAGGGGGCTGGCCGCGCGCCCGTAGGCGCCGGACTGGAACACGCCCACCAGGTCGCCGATGGTCGGCTCCGGCACCGCGATCCCGCGCGCCAGCACGTCCAGCGGCGTGCACAGCGGGCCGACGATGTCCACGTCAGCGGCGGCCGCCGGTTCGTCCAGCCGGTTCAGCAGCGCCACCGGGAAATTGCGCTTGATGGTCTGGCCGAGGTTGCCCGACGCCGCCAGGTGGTGATGCATGCCGCCGTCGGCAATGACGAAGGTGCGGCCGCGCGAATGCTTCACGTCGACCACCCGGGCCACGTACACACCGGCCTCGGCGACCAGGAAGCGCCCCGGCTCCACCATCAGCGCGGTGCCGGCGAAGGCGGGATCGCCGGCCAAGCCGTCCACCAGTTCCGCCAGCCCTTCGCGCAACGCGTCCATGTCCAGGCGTTGTTCGTGGGCGAAATACGGCACGCCCAGGCCGCCGCCGAAATCGATCGTGCGCAACGGGCCGCCCAGCGCGGCCGCCATGCGCCGCGCGATGTCCAGGCCGGCGCGGTACTGCCCCAGCAGGGTCTGGTGGTCGAGGATCTGGGTGCCGACGAACAGGTGCAGCCCCACCACGCGCAGCCAGGGCTCGCGCAGCAGTTCTTCCAGCACCGTGTCCAGTTGGTCCTCGTCGATGCCGAACGGCACCGCGCGCGCGCCCATGCGCATGCCGCCGCCCTCGACCGCCGCCGCCGGATTGATCCGCAGCGCGATGCGCGCGGGCTGCGCGCGTTCGGCGGCCAGCGCGGCCAACCGCCGCGCTTCGGTCAGCGACTCGACGTGGATTTCGCCGATGCCGTGCCGCAGCGCCAGCGCGAGTTCCTCCTCGCGCTTGCCCGGGCCGGCGAACACGATGCGGTCCGGCGCGCATCCCGCCGCCAGCGCCTGGTGCAGTTCGCCCGCCGAGGCGATCTCCAGTCCGCAGCCCTGGCCGACGAAGAACCGCAGCAGGGCCTGGTTGGGATTGGCCTTGACCGAATAGAAGATGTCGAAGCGCGGCGGCAGGGCGTCGCGCAATACCTGCCATTGCCGGTGCAGCGTGGCCTGGTCGTACACGTACAGCGGCGTGCCGTGGCGCTGGACGATGTCGCCGATGGGCACGCCGCCCACATGCAGGTGCCCGCCTTCGCGTGCGTAGTGACGGGCGATCAGGTCGTCGACATGGCCGGCCGGCGCCGGGGAGGCGCTCATGCCGCGGCTCCGGCCGCTTCGGCTTCGCGCCGGCGCAACGCGGGATAGTCGATCTTGCCGCTCGGCGTCTTGGGCAGATCGTCCAGGATTTCCAGCGCGTGCGGCAGCATATGCCGCGGCAGCAGCGACGCGACCCCGGCCAGCAGCGTTTCCGCATCCACCTGCGCGTTCTCGCGCGGCACCACGAAAGCCTTGATGCGCTGGCCCAGCATGTCGTCGGCGACACCGATCACCGCCGCGTCGCGCAGCGGCCCGGCCTGGCACAGCGCCTGCTCCACTTCGGTCGGGCTGATGCGGAAACCGGAACTCTTGATCTGGTTGTCGCGGCGGCCGACGAAGTACAGGAATCCCTCTTCGTCGCGCCTGACCAGGTCGCCGGAGTAGCAGACCTTCTCGTCCTGGCCGGTGCCCGGCGGCGCCAGCGGATTCGGGCGCAACACCTGCGCGGTCAGTTCCGGCTGGCCCCAGTAGCCCATCGACACGGTCGGCCCGCGGTGCACCAGTTCGCCGATCTCGCCGGGCGCGCAGGGGCGCTCGTGCTCGTCCAGCACCAGGATCTCGGTGTCGGGAATCGCCTTGCCCATCGAGGTCGGCCGGCGTTCCAGTTCGGCCGGCGGCAGGTAGGTCGAGCGGAAGGCTTCGGTCAGCCCGTACATCAGCACCACGTCGGTGCCGGGCAGGGCCGCGCGCAGGCGTTCCAGCGTGCCCACCGGCAGCGCACCGCCGGTGTTGGTGATGTAGCGCAGGTGCGGCAGCGGCGTCTGCGCCAGCCGCGAACTGTCCTGTGCCAGCAGGTTCCACAGCGGCGGCACGCCGGCCAGCCCGGTGATCCGCTCGCGCGCCAGCACGTCCACGATCTCGCGCGCGAACAGGAACTTGACCAGCACGCAGGTGCCGCCCTGCCGGATCGCGGTGGTCAACTGGTTGAGCCCGGCGTCGAAGCTGAAGGGTAGCGCGGCCAGGATGCGGTCGTCCTGGCCGATGTTCAGGTAGTCCGACACGATGGCCGCGCCCGCCAGCACGTTGGCGTGGCTGAGCATGACGCCCTTGGGCTTGCCGGTGGAACCGGAGGTGTAGAGGATCGCGGCCAGGTCCTTGCCGATGGCCATGTCTTCACCGGCCGGCGCATCCGAGGCGCGCCACGCGCGCACGTCGTGGTAGGCAAACTTGTCGGCGGACGCGTTCTCCGCGTCGCCGGTCAGCGCGACCACGCGCAGGTCGGGACAGTCGCGCAGCAGCGGCTGCAGGCGCGCGAAGCGCTCGGGATCGGTGATCAGCGCCGTCATGCCGCTGTCGCGGACGATGTGACCGACCTGCTCGGGGAACAGGGCGTGATGGATCGGCACGAACACACCGCCGCCGGCGGAGATGCCGAAAGGCGACACCGCCAGCGCCGTGGACGGTTCCAGCAGCACGCCGACCCGGTCGCCGCGCGCGATGCCCGCCTGCCGCAGGCCGCGGCCGATGCCCTGCGCCTGCCGCCACGCCTGCGCGTGGCTCAAGCGTTCGTCGCGATGCACCAGTGCTTCGGCGTCGGCGCGCCTGGCTGCGCTGTCGCGCAGCATGTGGTGGATCAGGAACTGCATCGGCCTGCGGTGCCGAGCCGGGACTGGACCATCCGCGCGATGGCCGGGATGGAGTCGAAGTTGCCGGCCACCATCTCCTCGTCGCTCAGCACCACGCCATAGCTGCGCTCGATGAAGGTGACGATCTCCAGCACCCCCAGCGAATCGATGATGCCGCGATCAAGCAGCGAATCCCCCACTTCCAACTGTTGCGCCCGTGCCAGCGGGAACTCGTCGAGCACATACGCATGCAGCGAAGCCTGGATTTCCTCGGTCGTCATCGTGTTTTCCCCTGTTCTCCACACCGTTGCGCCGTCTTGGAGGTGAGCGTAACGGAAAGACGCGTCGCGGGCCCATCGGAAACCGACAAGCCCTCGTGCCACGCAACAGATACGGAGAAATCGGGAAAAATAGGACAGTTCCGCGGGGATTCACGGCGCAGATGGCGAGGATGCATCGGTGTTTCGTCGCCCATCGGCCGCGCCATGTCGCGGCATGGTGCAGGCATCGCCATGCCCGCAGGTTCCGGTCGGAAGATGCACACGCGCGGGCCGCTGCGGGAGGCATGCGAAAACCGGCGACGGCATCGTCCATCCCCGGAATCGCGGGAATCCACAGCCTGCGAGTTGCATCCGACATTGCGACGCCATCACGAGGGGCCCGCCGTTCGAACAGCACGGCGGCGCAGCGCCACGTGCGGGAGTTGTTCCTCGCAGTGCCGGCTAAGTGCCGGTCGCGTGCAGCGCGTGGCCGGCGTCGAGATCCTCGCGCAAGCGGCGTAATGCCTGTTCCGCTCCGCCGACCACGATCACGCAGGGCACCGCCAGCATCAGGTTGAGCGGCAGGCCGAATTCCTCCAGCTCCCAGCCCTGCGCATCCTTGCCGGCCACGATGCCGGCGGCGTGCGGACAGCGCGCGCGGATGCGCTCGGCCAGGCTGCCGGATTCGGGGACGTAGCCGTAGACCGGCTTGCCGCGGGCCACCGCATAGCCGACTTCGAAACAGGTGCCGCTGTCGGGTTCGGCGCCGCGGAAGAAATCGAGGTTGGCCAGCACCGCGTCGGCCGCATCGAGCAAGCCGATGTCGGCGCGGTAGATCCAGCGGGCGGCGGCGGCCGGATCGCCCTGTGCCTGTGCCGCTCCCTGCGCGTCCAGCGGGAACAGGCCGGTGAATCCGTGCGCGGCGCACAGGCGTTTCAGGTGTTCGCCGTGCGCGGCCGCGTCGGGCCGGAAGATGTCGGGACCGGCCAGGTACAGGGACTGGATCATCGGCGGCAACCGTGGCCGGAACATGCCCGCATTGTCGCGGCCGCCTGCGAGCCCAGCCCGTGACCGATCGTCGCAGCCGCCCGGCCGCTGGCCTTCAGAACAATTCGCCCTGTGGCGACGGCGCGCGCGGCGCGGTGAAACGGCTGCAATCCAGCGGCGGATGCCGCCGGCCGGCGAAGCCGGTGCGCTTGTGCGCCAGCGCGAAGCGGCGCGCCAGCAGGTCGGCATAGACGCCCTCGCCGCGCATGCGCGCGCCGAAGCGGCTGTCGTAGTCCTTGCCTCCGCGCAGTTGCCGGATGGTGCTCATCACGTGCGCCGCGCGGTCCGGCACGTGGGTCTGCAGCCAATCGCGGAACAGCGGCGCGACTTCGTGCGGCAGGCGCAGCAGCACGTAGCCGGCGGAGGTGGCGCCAGCCTCGCGGGCGGCTTCCAGCACGGCCTCCAGCTCGTGGTCGTTCACCCACGGGATGACCGGGGCGAACATCACGCCCACCGGCACGCCGGCCTCGCTCAGCCGCTTCACCGCGCGCAGCCGCGCATGCGGCGCGGAAGCGCGCGGTTCCAGCCGCGACGACAGGCCGTTGTCCAGCGTGGTGACGGAGAAGTAGACGTGCACCAGGTTCGCCCCGGCCATCGGCGCGATCAGGTCCAAGTCGCGTTCGACCAGGGCGTTCTTGGTGATCAGCGAGAACGGGTGCCGGGTTTCGGCGAGCACCTCGATGATGCGCCGGGTGAGCCGCAGCCTGCGTTCGGTGGGCTGGTAGGCGTCGGTGTTGATGCCCAGCGCGATCGGGCTGACCCGGTAGCCCGGCCTGGACAGTTCGCGTCGGAGCACTTCCGGCGCGTTGGTCTTGGCGTAGATCCTGGTCTCGAAATCCAGCCCCGGCGACAGGTCCAGGTAAGCGTGCGAGGGCCGGGCGAAACAATACGAGCAGCCGTGCTCGCAGCCGCGGTACGGATTGAGCGATTGCGAGAACGGGATGTCCGGCGACTGGTTGCGGCTGATGACGCTGCGCGCGGTCTCCTCGTGCAGTTCCGTGCGCGGCGCGGCGCGGTCTTCGTCTTCGGTCTCGCGCGCGTGCCAGCCGTCGTCGACCGCCTCCGGCACGGTCACGGCGAACCGTCCCGGCAGGTAGCCGTTGGAACCGCGTCCCTTGATGCCGGGGTGTCCGGGTTGCGCCATGCGCGGCAGCTTACGCCAGCCCCGTCGCAGCGCCCGCGACACGGCATAGAATCGCGGCATGCTCGGACACCTGCATGCGGCCTGGGACGCCATCGCCTCGATCCCCCACCTGAAGCTGTGGGTCACCTTGGCCTGGCTGTTGTACCTGCTGCCGCTGTGCGCGTGGATCATCCTGCAGAAGCGCGAGCCGGTCGCCACGCTGAGTTGGCTGCTGTCGCTGTCGCTGCTGCCGTACATCGGCTACGGGGTGTATTTCCTGCTGGGGCCGCAGCGCATCAAGCGGCAGCAACTACGGCGCACGCGCTCGCGTGAGGATTCGGACGCCTACGCGGTGTTCGCGCCCAGCGAGGGCAACCGCGCGGAACTGCCGCTGCTGGGGCAGAAGATCACCGGCCTGCCCCCCTCCACCGCCACCGAAGTCAAGTTGCTGGTGGACGGTTGCGCCACCTACCGGGCCATCCTCGAAGCCGTCGCCGGCGCGCGCAACCACGTCCACATGGAGTACTACATCTTCAACGGCGACCGCACCGGCCAGCGGTTGCTGGAAGCGCTGGTGGAACGGGCACGCGCGGGAGTGAAGGTGCGCCTGCTGCTGGATGCGGTGGGCTCGGGCCGGCTGAAGGCGCGGCTGCTGCGCCCGCTGGTCGAGGCCGGCGGCGAATACGCCTGGTTCCATCCCACCCGTTTCCGCCCGTTCACGCGCCCCTGGCTGAACCTGCGCACGCACCGCAAGATCGTGGTGGTGGACGGCGAGGTGGCGTTCACCGGCGGCATCAACGTCACCGACGACGAGGACGAATCGCTGCGCGAGGACGCCTACCGCGACCTGCACCTGCAACTGCGCGGCGAAGTGGTGCGCAGCGTGCAGCAGGTGTTCGTCGAGGACTGGGTGTACGCGACCGCGCAGCAGCGGCGGCATTTCCAGGGCACGCGGCTGTGGAGCGCCTGCGAGGCCGGCGACGGCGGCATCGCGGCGCAGGCGCTGGTGTCCGGGCCGGATTCGGCCTGGGAGCCGATCCACCGCATGAAGGTGGCCGCCATCCACGAGGCGCGGCGCCGGGTGTGGCTGGTCACGCCGTATTTCGTGCCCGGCGAGGCGGCGCGCATGGCGCTGACCTCGGCGGCGCTGGGCGGGCTGGACGTGCGCCTGATCGTGCCGAAGATGAGCGATTCGCGCCTGGTCACCCTGGCCGCGCGCTCGTATTTCGACGAGCTGCTCGCCGCCGGCGTGAAGGTGTACGAATACGGCCCGCGCATGCTGCACACCAAGGCGCTGCTGTGCGACGACGCGCTGGCGCTGGTGGGCAGCGCCAACTTCGACCATCGCAGTTTCCGCCTGAACTTCGAGATCTCGATGATGTTCCGCGACCATGGCGTGGCCGCGGCGCTGGCGCAGTTGCTGGAAGGCGAGATCGCGGCCTCCACGCCGGTGCATACGCAGCGCCGCCGCTCACTGTGGCGGCACCGGCTGCCGGAATCGCTGGCCCGGCTGCTGTCGCCGTTGTTGTGAGCGCGGCGTGTGCCGGTCCGGCGGCATCGGCGGTAAGATGCCGCCAGCAACCCGAGGGTGGACGACGATGCACTGGCTCTTCCTGTTGATGGCCGTCGGCCTGCTGGCGATCGCGTTCACCGTGACGTCGAGCGCGGTCATGGTCGTGTGCCTGCTGGCGTCGCTGGCACTGTTCGTCGCCTGGGCGCTGGGCCGTTATGCGCAGCGCATGGGCGACAGCAGCCGCGATCCGTCGATGATGGTCGATCCGGTCGAACTGCGCCGCCTGCGCGAGCTGGCCGAAGCCCGCCGCCAGGCCGCGGCCACCGCGGACGAACCGCCGGCTTCGCCCTGATGCCCGCACGCCAGGATGTCGCCATGACCCGCCTCAGCGTCAACGTCAACAAGATCGCGGTGTTGCGCAATTCGCGCGGCGGCGACGAGCCTGACGTGCTGCGCGCTGCGCGCGCCTGCCTGGAGGCCGGCGCGCACGGCATCACCGTGCACCCGCGCCCCGACCAGCGCCACATCCGCACCGGCGACGTACTGGCGCTGTCCGCGCTGACCAAGGAAAGCGGGGTCGAGTTCAACATCGAGGGCAATCCGTTCGCGCCGCCGCGCGACGGCTATCCGGGCCTGTTGCCGTTGTGCGAACAGGTGCGCCCCGAGCAGGTCACCCTGGTGCCGGACGGCGACGGGCAGATCACGTCCGACCACGGCTTCGATTTCCGCCGCGATGCGGACGCATTGCGTCCGCTGGTGGATGCGCTGAAGGGCTGGGGTTGCCGTGTCAGCCTGTTCGCCGACGCCGGCTGCGAGGGCCTGGACGAGGTCGCCGCGATGGGCGCGGACCGGATCGAGCTCTACACCGGCCCCTTCGCCGCGGCCTTCGAGCGCGGCGATGCGGCCGCAGAACTGGCCCGCTGCGCCGCCAGCGCGCGGCAGGCGCAGGCGCTCGGCCTCGGGGTCAATGCCGGGCACGACCTCAGCCAAGCCAACTTGCTCGCCTTCCTCGAATCGGTACCGTCGGTGCTGGAGGTGTCCATCGGGCACGCCCTGATCGGCGAAGCCCTGTATGTGGGCCTGCACCGCACGGTGCAGGGCTACCTGGCCATCCTCGGCGAAGCGGGCGGCCACAGCCGCCCACGCTAAGCACGCCGTTTCCCGAGGTCAGTCGCGCAGGCTGATGTTGCGCAGCCCGCTGGCCTCGGCGGCCGCCAGTGCGGTGACGACCTGCTGGTATTCGGCGCCTTCGGCCGATTCGACCCACAGAATCGTGTCCGGGTCCGAAACACGGGCTTCCTCCAGGTACGCCCGCAACTCGGCGGCCGGGATCGCGCGGTCGTCCAGCGTGTAGTCGCCCGCCACGCCGATGCGCAGCACCAGATCATTGGGCGGCGCCGTGGTCGGCGTCGGGCCGGGCTGCGGCAGCGCGACCTGGATGGGGCGCGACAGTATCGGCGCGGTGACCATGAATATGACCAGCAGGACCAGCATCACGTCCACCAGCGGAGTGATGTTGATCTCGGCCAGTTCGGAGCGGCTTGCGGAAACGGAGAACGCCATGGGACACCTCCTTTCTGTCGGGACCGTGCCATCGACGCTACGCCGGTCGTGCTCTGTCCGCAAGCACCCGGCTCGGACCGGGGCCGGGCCTCCGCGCAGGGCGGCGGCGGCGGAACGGCATTCGCCATGCCCATCGCGCGCGCAAAAAAACGCCGCCCGGAAGGGCGGCGTCAAAAGGTCTGCGTATGCGTCGATTTACTGTACGAAAGCGATCTTCAGCATCTGCGCGTTCTTGGCGGCGGCCAGCACCTTGGCCATCACCTGGTACTGCGCCTCGGAATTGGCGTCGATGCGCAGTTCCGGCTGGTTGGTCGGGTCGCGCATCACTTCCTGCTCCATGCGCTGCTGCAGGTCGTTCAGGCTGGCCGGGCTGTTGTTCCAGTACACGGTGCCGTCGGCATCGATGCGCAGGTCGATCGGCGGCGGCGGGTCCTTGAGCTGCGGCGGCGGGTTGATCACTCGCTGCGGCAGGGCCACCTCGATCGGGTAGGTCATGATCGGCGCGGTCACGATGAAGATGATCAGCAGCACCAGCATCACGTCCACGAGGGGCGTGACGTTGATGTCGGCCATCGGGCCCTTGCTTCCACCACTACTGAATGCCATGGCTTACTGCCCCTTCTCTTTCGTCGCCACGTAGCCGATGTCCAGCATGCCCTGACCCTGCGCGATCTTGGTGACCTCCGCGATGGTGCCCATCTTGGTGGTCTTGTCGCCACGCAGGTTGAGCTTGGGCTGCGGCTGCAACTGCGCCACGCTCGACAACCGCGACTCCAGGATTTCCTTGCTGACCAGTTCGTCGCCGTAGTAAAGGTCGCCGTTCTCCTTGACCGAGATCGTGATCGGCGGGGTCTTGGGACCGTCGCTGTCGTCCTTCGCGATCTGGGCCGTTTCCGGCAGTTCGATCTTCACCTTGTGCGACATCAGCGGCGCCGTGATGATGAAGATGATCAGCAGAACCAACATCACGTCCACGAGGGGCGTGACGTTGATCTCGGCCATCGGGCCACCGCTATTACCACTACTGAAAGCCATGACGGGCTCCGTCTAGAACGTTGCGTTG
Source organism: uncultured Pseudoxanthomonas sp. (assembly GCA_937975725.1). Taxonomy (GTDB): domain Bacteria; phylum Pseudomonadota; class Gammaproteobacteria; order Xanthomonadales; family Xanthomonadaceae; genus Pseudoxanthomonas_A. The sequence continues at coordinate 17,455 of CALJUL010000033.1, forward strand.
ACTGCTCGTACCGCCGGCTCAGCGCACGCGCGAGCCGGTGGCGAAGAAGTCGTGCAGGTCGTGCGCGAACGTGTCGAACTTGGCGATGGTCGCCGAGTTGGTCTTGCTGAAGAAGTTGTAGGCGAACACGGCCGGGATGGCGACGAACAGACCGATGGCGGTCATGATCAGCGCTTCACCCACCGGGCCGGCGACGGCGTCGATCGAGGCCTGGCCGGTGGCACCGATGCGGATCAGGGCGCCGTAGATGCCCCACACCGTACCCAGCAGACCCACGAACGGCGCGGTCGCACCGACGGTGGCCAGCAGCGTCATGCCGCCCTGCAGGTTGGTGCTCTCGCGGGTGACGGCCTGGCGCAGAGCGCGGTCGACGAACTCGGAACGGCTGAGTGCCTCGCCCGCGCCTTGGCCGGAACCTTCGGCGCGCTGGTGGTGGGCGGCGGCCTGGGCGGCGTCCAGCGCGATCTTCGAGAAGGGCTCGTTCTTCGGCTGTTCTTCCATCAGGCGGATGGCGTCCTGGGCGTTGGGCGTGTCCCAGAAGGCGCTGGTGACGCGGTCGGCCTGACCCTTCAAGCGCATGCTGCGCAGGGTATTGATGACCGTCCAGTACCAGGACATGGCCGACATGAGGACCAGAGTGAGCAGCACGACCCAGGAGACGATGAACTCGCCGGGCTTGCTGGTCATTTCCCCGATCATGTGCTCAAAGCCCATCTGCGTGAGGGCATTCGCGGCGTTGTTGCCCCCGGCTGCGGCGGCGATGATGGTTTCCTGCAGCATGACGCTTACCTTTATAGAAATGTTGATTGAGGGTGGTGCGGGTTACGAAAGAATGGGGAACCGATGCCGTGGGCCGGCATCAACCGCCCATGTTGAAATCCACCGGGACGCGGACGCGGCCCGCGGCCTTCTGGCCGTTGACGACGGACGGATTGAACTTCCACTTGCGGGCGGCTTCCATGGCGGCGCGGTCGAGGTCGCGGTTGCGGCTCGACTTCTCCACGGCCACGTTGGTCACGTTGCCGCTGGGGTCCACGTCGATGATCAGGATGACCGTGCCTTCGATGCCTGCGCGCGCGGCGGCGGGCGGGTAGCGG
>CALJUL010000034.1 GCA_937975725.1 uncultured Pseudoxanthomonas sp.
CTTATATTAGAGTCAACTAATGATATGGAGGCACGCATGGCATGCACCGTTGCGGATCTGGTGGCCGAGGCGCGCGGGCGCATCCGCGAGGCCTCCGCCGATGAAGTGCACGCGCTGATGTCCGCCGGCCACGTACTCGTCGACGTGCGCGAACCCGGCGAATACGCGCAGGGCCACCTGCCCGGCGCGGTCAACCTGCCGCGCGGCGTCCTCGAATTCCAAGTCCATGCGCACCCGGCCACGGCCTGCGTCGCCAGCGAATCCCTGGCGCAGCCCGCGCGCACCCTGGTGCTGTACTGCCTGACCGGCGGGCGCTCGGCGCTGGCCGCCGACAGCCTGGGGCGGCTGGGCTTCAGCGATGTCCGCTCGCTTGCCGGCGGCTTCGAGGCATGGCGCAATGCGGGCCTCCCCGTCGCCCTGGACTGACGATGCCGAACACCCTCACCGCTCCCGCTTTCGACGTAGCCTCGATGCGCGCCCATGCCGGCGAGGCCGCGCAACTGCTGAAGGCGCTGGCCAACGAGAAGCGCCTGCAGGTGCTGTGCCTGCTGACCGGAGGCGAGCACACGGTCGGCGAAATCAACGAAAGGCTCGACATCAGCCAGTCGGCGCTGTCGCAGCACCTGGCGATCCTGCGCGAGGAAAACCTGGTGCAGACCCGGCGCGAGGCGCAGGCCATCTACTACTCGCTGATGCCCGGGCCCGCGGCCGCGGTCATGGAAACGCTGCATGGCATCTATTGCGCACCCGCGCGTGCGCGCAAACGGAGCACCGGGAAGAAATCATGATCGGATGGATCAGGAAACTGTGGGCAGCGGGCGGCGAACGGATCGGTCCGCAGGAAGCCGTGTACCGCATGAACCGCGGCGCCGTACTGGTGGACGTGCGCGAAGCCGGCGAATTCGCCGCCGGCCACGCCCCGGATGCCCGACACCTGCCGCTCGGCCGCATCCGTGCGCAGGGCGCCGGCGCGCTCGACGCCCTGCCCCTGCCTCCCGGCACCGACGAAGTCCTGCTGATCTGCCGCAGCGGCGCGCGCTCGCGCCTGGCGCAGTCCGCACTGTCCGGCGACACCCGCCGCCGCTACACCAACGTCAGCGGCGGCATGACCGCCTGGGCCGCCAGCGGACTGCCGGTGACGCGCCCCGCCGCATGAGCGCACGCGCGGGGCAACGGGAGTGCCGATGCCCCGCGGCGCGCAGTTCCCATCCCTTCCACCGCACCACGACGACATTCCAGGAGATGCCATGTCCGCCACCGGCTCCTACACCGACCTGACCCGCGACATTTCCCGCAACCTGACCGCCCTGCGCACGCACAACCCGGACGTGATGCAGGGCTTCGGCGCGCTCAGCAAGGCCGCCCTGGCGGCGGGCGCGCTGGACGAAAAGACCAAGGAGTTGATCGCCATGGCGATCGGCGTCGCCAACCGCTGCGACGGCTGCCTCGGCTTCCACGCCAAGGCCCTGGTGCGGCTGGGCGCCACGCCCGAGGAATTCCGCGAAATGCTGGGCGTGGCCGTCTACATGGGCGGCGGCCCGTCGTTGATGTATGCGGCCAATGCGCTGGCCGCCTACGAGGAATTCTCCGCTTCCTGACCGGCGCCGGCGCTTGGCGCCCGCCGGCTGGCCTGCGATCATCCGCGTCGCCCGGGGCCGCGCGCCCCGCGGATGGCCGGCCCAGGGAGCGCACCATGACCTCACCCCCGTTGCACGCCTGGTTCGACGAGGCCACCCATACCGTCACCTACGTGGTCTGGGATCCCGCCACCCGCCGGGCGGCGATCGTCGATCCGGTGCTGGACTACGACCACCGCAGCGGGCGCGCCTCGCACGCTTCCGCCGAGGCCCTGCTGGTGTTCGTCGCCGCGCAGGGCCTGGACGTGGCCTGGATCCTGGAGACCCACGCCCACGCCGACCATCTCAGCGCGGCGCCGTGGCTGAAGGAGAAGACCGGCGCGCCGGTCGGCATCGGCGAGCACATCCGCGAGGTGCAGCGCACGTTCGCGCCGGTGTTCGGGCTGGATAACGTCAGCGGCGACGGCCGCGAGTTCGATCGCCTGTTCCGCGACGGCGACACTTTCGCGCTCGGCGACCTGACCGTGGAAGTGCTCCACACACCCGGCCATACCCCGGCCTGCGTGTGCTACCGCATCGGCGATGCGGTCTTCGTCGGCGACACGCTGTTCATGCCCGACTACGGCACCGCGCGCGCGGATTTCCCCGGCGGCGACGCGCGCATGCTGTACCGCTCGATCCAGCGCCTGCTCGCCCTGCCCGACCACGTGCGGCTCTACCTGTGCCACGACTACAAGGCGCCCGGGCGCGACCACTATGCCTGGGAGACCACCGTGGCCGAGGAACGTGCGCGCAACGTGCACGTCGGCGGCGGCGTGGACGAGGACGCCTTCGTCGCGATGCGCGAAGCGCGCGATGCGACCCTGCCGGCGCCGGCCCTGCTGCTGCCGGCATTGCAGGTCAACATCCGCGCCGGCCGCCTGCCCGAGCCGGAAGCCGACGGGCGGCGCTACCTGAAGATCCCGATCGAGTCCTGATCGCGCGCGGCCGCTTCAACCGCCGCCGGCCACCGCCGTACCGCCAGCCAACGCGCCGCCGCAGTCCGCGCCCAGCAGGCGCGACTGCTTGAGCCAGTGCGGATCGGGGTAATAGGCGAACACGAAGGAACCGCCGCGGATGGTGTCGATCAGCGGCCGCGCCACGCCGGTGCGCACCGCCGGACAACCCAGGCTGCGCCCCAGCCGGCCCTGCGCCCGGATCAGCGCGTCGCTGACGTAGGGCGCGCCGTGGATGACGATGGCACGTTCGCGCGCGCGGTCGTTGAAGCCCGGCTCCAGCCCCTGCAAGCGCAGCGAATAGCCGTTGCCGCCCATGTACGACTCCTGGGTGAGGAACGCGCCCAGGCTGGACATGTAGCTGCCGTTGGCGTTGGAGAACCGGGTGGCGAGGTTCTCGCCGGTGTTGCGCCCGTGCGCCACCCATTCCTCGAACAGCAGGCGCGGCCGCTCCAGGTCGAACACCCACAGCCGCGGCTGGGTGGAGGGCCGCGAATAGTCGATCACGCTCAACCGCCGCATCGGCATGGCGTCGCCGCGCTTGAGCGTGCACGCCATCGCCTGCGTGGCCATCTTCAGCACGTTGCGGTCCAGCGCCGGCGCAGCGCGGTGCAGGGTTTCCAGCAGGCCGTCGGCGCGCGCGCCTTCCGGCGGCGGCGAAGCGGAGGTGGCGGCCGGGGACGCCGGCGCCGGTGCGCAGGGGGCCAGGGCCAGGACGGGCAGCAGGAACAGGCGTTTCATCGCGGTCGGGACGGGAAAGGAAGGCACGCCATGCTCCGGTTCCGTCCGCGCGGCTCAGCGTGGTTCCGGTGTGGGGACGGCTTCGTCCGATTCCAAGACCGGCGCCGCCGCCTGTTCGGCCGGCGTTGCGCGCATGCCCGGCAGGTCCGACAGCAGCACCGTCGCGCCCGGTTGCAGGATGGCGTACAGCCGCTGCGCGAACTCCTGCGGGATCCAGAAACTGTCGCGCAGCGATTGCAGCGACGGCATCGGCGCGCCCTCCTCGCCCAGGATGCGGTGCGCCACCCAGCGGTGCTGGCGCTGCCGCGGGTCCAGCAGGCTGGGGATGTCCTCCATGTCCTGCGTCATCACGAACAGCACCGTGCCGTGCAGCGCCACCTCGTGCACCATCTGCAAGGGCGCATAGCCGATCAGCACGCCGTTGCGCAGCACCGACACCCGCGCCTCGGGCAGGCTGACCAGCACGCTGACCGGCCCCTCCGGCGCCGCGGCGTCGTTCCAGTACACCTCGTAGGCCGAGCCCGGCGCCGCCACCGCCCCGCCGCCGGCCGTCACCGGCGCCAGCACCGCCGGGTGCACCACGCTGGCCGGCGACGCCTTGGCGTTGGCCACCACCACCGTGTCGCCGTTGCGGGTGATGCCGAACAGGTTCTCGGCGAACGCCTGCGGTAGCCGCACGCAGCCGTGCGAAGCCGGATAGCCCGGCAGGTGGCCACCGTGCAGGGCGATGCCGTCCCAGGTCAGCCGCTGCATGTACGGCATCGGCGCGTTGTTGTAGAGGTTGGAGCGGTGGTCCTTGTTCTTCTGCAGGATGGTGAACACGCCGGTCGGCGTTTCCTTGCCCGCCTTGCCGGAGCTGATGGTGGACACGCCGATGGCGATGCCGTTGCGGTACACGTAGGCGCGCTGTTCATCCAGGCTCACCACCAGCACCACCGGGCCGTCGGGCGCGACCTGCGGATACCACAGGAACTGGCCCGGCCGCAGCGCGGCGGCATCGATCGGCGCGGCCACGAAGGACTGCGCACGCACGGACGGCACGGTGCCGGCGCACAGGGCGGCCAGCAGGACGGTGGGCAGGAGGGCACGCTTCATGGCCGCGAGCTTAGCGCAGGTCGGCTTGCCGGGCCGGCGAAAGAGGCCCGCCACACCCCGCAGCGCATGGCCGCTCCCGCAGGAGCGGCGTGGCTCACGGCCATGGATCCGGAACAGCCGCTTGGCGAAGCCGCCGTCTTTCCGTCATGGCCGCGCGTGGGCCGTCGAAGGCCATGGAGGGGCATCGACAGGCCGTCCGCAAGCCGTCGCGACTCGCGTCGCTCCCACACTATTACAGGAGGCGGCCGCGCAGGGCTTCGTAGTCGGCGGGGATGGGATCGGCCTGCGCCGGCCGCGCCAGCAGGTCCGCCAGCGCCGGCGGCACTTCCACCGGCCGGCCAATCAGCGGCTCCACCACGCTCTCGAACTTGGCCGGGTGCGCGGTGGACGCCACCGCCCAGTCGCCGCCATTGCCGCGCGCGCGCAGGCTCTCCAGCACCTTGACCGCGGTCGCCGTGTGCGGGCAATGGATTTCGCCATGCTCGCGGAAGCGCCGCGCGATGACTTCGCGGATGGTCGCGTCGTCCACGCTGGCGGACACGAAGGCCGCGCGCAGCGCCGTGTCGTCGCCGCGGTACAGCCAGCGCAGGCGCTCGAAGTTGCTGGGCGCGCCCACGTCCATCGCGTTGGCCAGCGTCGCCACGCTCGGCTGCGGCGCGTAATCGCCGCCGGCAAAGAACGACGGCAGCACGCGGTTGGCGTTGGTCGCCAGCACGATGCGCCCCAGCGGCACGCCCAGCGCGCGCGCCAGGATCGCCGCCAGCGCGTTGCCCAGGTTGCCGGTGGGCACGACGAAGTTGAGCGCCTGCCCGGTCGCGGCATGGTGCGCCAGCGCCGCGTGCGCGTAGTAGCTGGTCTGCGGCAGCAGACGGCCCAGGCTGATGCTGTTGGCCGAACTCAACGGCACCTTCGCCTGCAGCGCACTGTCGTTGAGCGCACGCTTGACCAGCGCCTGGCAATCGTCGAACGAGCCGGCCACGCGCAGCGCGGCGATGTTGTCGCCGAAGCAGCCGAGTTGGTGCGCCTGCCGCGGCGAAACCCGGCCGTCCGGATACAGCACCACCACGCGCAGCCCGGGCTGGCGGTGGAACGCCGCCGCGACCGCCGCGCCGGTGTCGCCCGAAGTCGCCACCAGGATCGTCAGCGGCTTGGCCTGGCCGCGGCGCAGGCGCGCCATGCAGGCGGCCAGGAAGCGCGCGCCGAAGTCCTTGAACGCGGCGGTGGGCCCGTGGAACAGCTCCAGCACGTGGTCACCCGGCGTCGCCAGCGGCTTCAGCGGCACCGGGAAGTCGAAGGCTTCGCGGCAGATCGCCGGCAGTTCGGCTTCCAGCGCGTCGCCGGCGAAAAACGGGCGCAGCAGCGCGGCCGCGGTGGCGGCGATGTGCTCGCCCGTCGCCAGCGCGCGCGGCGGCGGCAGGCTCTCGGGCACGTACAGGCCGCCGTCCGGCGCGAGCCCGGCGGCGATGGCCTGGCTCAGAGTGGCGGGCGGTGCGGCGTTGCGGGTGGATATGAAGTTCATCGTCGTCTTGGTTTTTCTTGCCGTGAGGCAATGGGGGAATGGAGTCGTGCTCGGATTCGTTGCAGCCGTCCGCGCGGCGATGGATGCCCGCGCCGCGGCCACGGCGTCCTACAGCACGACGGCGCCCGGGCTTTCGATCGGCGAAACCCAGGCCTGGCTCGCGAAGCCTGCGCGGGCGAACGCCGCCTGCACCGCGGGTGCGGCGGCTTCGGCCTGGGCGCGCGTTTCGAACCAGCCGAACAGGCTGGGCCCGGCGCCGGAAATGCTGCCGCCCAGCGCACCGCCCGCCAGCAGCGCCTGCTTGGCCGCATCGAAGCCGACGATCAGGGGCGCGCGCCGCGGCTCGACCAGCACGTCCTCCAGGCCGGCGCGCACCAGCGCCGCGTCGCCGGCGTGGCAACCGGCCAGCACCAGCGCCAGGTTCGCGCTCTGGCCGATGAATTCCCTGAGCTGGTATTCGCCCTGCAACGCGGCGCGCGCGCGGCGCGTTTCCAGCACCGCATCGGGATGCACCAGCAGGCTGTGCCAGGCCGCCGGCACCGGAATCTTAACCAGCCGGTCGGCCGTGGCCAGCACCAGCCCGCCCAGCAGCATCGGCCCCAGGTTGTCGCCGTGGCGGCCGCCGCTGGCGACGGCCTCGCCCGCCAGCGCGTGCGGATACAGCGCCTCGCGTGCGAGCGGCGCATCCAGCAGTTCGTTGGCGGCCACCAGCGCGGCCACGCACGAGGCCGCGGAACCGCCCATGCCGGAGCCGAGCGGAATGCCCTTGTCGATCTCCACCTCGAAACCGAACGGCAGCGCCAATGCCTCGCACAGCGAGAGCAGCGCCGCGCCCGCGGTGTTGGACGGCGCGTCCAGCGGCAGGTCCACGGTGGTGCCGCGGATCGCGGCGATGCGCACGCCCGGCGCGTCGGTGCGGCGCACGGTCACGGTGTCGCCGACGCCGGCGATGGCATGGCCCAGGATGTCGAAGCCGACGCCGACGTTGCCGACCGATGCGGGCGAGAACGCCCTCGCCTGCGCCTTCATGCCGACGCTCCCGCGTGGTGCCCGAGCCTCGGATCGGCACGGATCGACACCGACGGAGCCTCTCCGACGGCCGTCATGCGGCGCTGCCGGCGGCATCCTCCTTCCCGACCGTTGCGGCAATGCACTGCACCTCCCATCGCGTCGTCCGCATCCATCCGCGCAGGCGCGCGGCAATGTCCCGTTCCCATCACGATCACAACCTGGCTCCCTGTCCCGCCGCCACCCGCAGCACGTCGGCGAACACGCCGGCGGCGGTGACCTCGGGGCCGGCGCCCGGCCCCTGCACGATCAGCGGATTGTCGCAGTAGCGGCGGGTGCTGAATTGCACGATGTTGTCGGTCAGGCGCAGGTTGGCGAAAGCGTGCGTGCCGGGCAGTTCGACCAGGCCCACGCTGGCGCGGCCTTCGGCGTCCAGCCGCGCGACGTAGCGCAGCACGTTGCCGGCCGCGCGCGCCTTGGCCAGGCGTTCGCCGAACACCGCGTCCACTTCGTCCAGCCGCGCCATGAAGTCCTCCACGCTGGCCTCGCGCAGCGACGCCGGCACCAGGCTTTCCACCTGCACGTCCTCCAGCGCCAGTTCGCGCCCGGCCTCGCGCGCCAGGATGACCAGCTTGCGCGCCACGTCGGTGCCGGACAGGTCGTCGCGCGGGTCCGGCTCGGTGTAGCCCATGGCGCGCGCGTCGGTCACCAGTTTCGAGAACGGCAGGCTGCCGTCGAACTTGTTGAACAGCCAGGCCAGCGTGCCGGAGAAGATGCCTTCGACCGACTGCACCGTGTCGCCGGTGTCCAGCAGGTCGCGCAGGGTAGAGATCACCGGCAGGCCGGCGCCCACGGTAGCCTCGTAGCGGAAGCGCGCGCCGCTGGCGTCCGCGGCCTCGCGGATGGCGCGGTAGCGTTGCAGCGGGCCGGCGCCGGCCTGCTTGTTCGGCGTGACCACGTGGATGCCCGCCGCCAGCCATTCGGCATAGCGGTCGGCCACCGCGGGGCTGGCGCTGCAATCCACGATCACCGCGTGCGGCATGTGCGCCGACAGCAGGTGCCGGGTGAAGGCGTCCAGGTCAGTCGCCTGCTCGCTGGCTTCGAGGCGCTCGCGCCAGTCGGCGCCCAGGCCGCGTTCCTCCAGCCGCATCCTGCGGCTGGAAGCGACCGCGCGCAGGCGCAGGTCCAGGTTGGCCTTGGCCAGCAGTTGCGGCTGCGCCGCGCGCAGTTGCTCGATCAGCGCGGCGCCGACGTTGCCCGGCCCGATCACGCCGATAGCGAAGGTCTGCGGCGACAGCCAGAAGCCGGCGTGCGCGGCGCGCAGCGCCTTGGTCGCGTCGGCGCTGTCGATGGCCACCGAGATGTTGCGCTCGGACGAGCCCTGCGCGATCGCCACGATGTTGACCTGTGCGCGGCCGAGTGCGCCGAACAGCCGCGCCGACACGCCCGGCGTGCCGGCCATGCCGTCGCCGACCGCAGCCAGCACGCTGACGCCGTCGCGGCGCTGCACGCGCTGGATCTGGCGGGTGTCCAGTTCGTGCGCGAACGCTTCCAGCAACGCCGCCTGGCCCTTGCCGGCCTCGCTGGCCCTGACCACGCAGCAGATCGAATGCTCGGAGGAGCCCTGCGAGATCATCACCACCGACACGTGCGCGTTGCGCAGGGCCGCGAACACGCGCTCGGCGGTGCCGGGCACGCCGATCAGGCCGGTGCCTTCCAGGTTCAGCAGGGCCAGGTCCGAACTCAGCGTCAGTCCCTTCACCGGGCCGACCGAATCGCGGTCGGCGGTGATGCGGGTGCCGGGGTGCTCCGGCTGGAAGGTGTTGCGGATGATGATGGGCAGGCCGCGCTCCATCGCCGGCGACATCGTCTGCGGGTGCACGACCTTGGCGCCGAAGTACGCCAGTTCGCAGGCTTCGTCGTAGCTCAGCGCGCTGAGCTGCACCGCCTCGGGGACCACCCGCGGGTCGGCCGACAGCACGCCGTCCACGTCGGTCCAGATGTGCAGTTCCGCGGCGTCGTACAGCGCGGCGAAGATCGCGCCGGAATAGTCGCTGCCGTTGCGGCCCAGGGTGGTGAAGCGGCCGGCGCGGTCGCGCGCGACGAAGCCGGTGGCGACCACGCGGCGCTGCGGGTGGCACGCGCGCCAGTCCGCCAGCCGCTGCGCGCTGACGTCCCAGTCGACCACCACGCCCAGCTCGCCGTGGTCCACCATCAGCACGTCGCGCGCGTCCAGCACCGCGCAGTCCTCGCCCTGCAGCTTGAGGTATTCGCCCAGCAGGCGCGCCGAGCACACTTCGCCCAGGCCCTGCACGCGCTGCAGCACCAGTTCCGGCAGGCCGCCGATCACGATCAGCGCGTTGAGGATCTCCTCCAGCTTGCGGAAGCGCTCGTCCAGCCATTCGATCACCGGGCCGGACGACTCGCCCAGCAGCGCCACCGCCGCGCCGCGGTGACGCGCGCGCAACGCATGCCAGCGGTCGCGCCACTCCGGCCGGTCGGCCGCCGCCAGTTCACACAGCTCGATCAGCGCGTCGGTCACGCCCTTCATCGCCGAGACCACGGTGACCTGCACGTCCTCGTCGCGCGCGAGCAGCAGTTGCGCGACGTGGCGATAGCGGTCGGCGTCGGCGACGGAGGTGCCGCCGAACTTGTGGACGACGGTGCGGGGTTTGGATTGTTCGACTTCGGCGCTGCGGGACGGCATGGTCAGGAACCTCGGTTGTGAGGCCCGGCGCGCATCAGGAATCGGGGAAGCCCTGCATCCTGATCCGGGTGCGGGGCCGTGGTCTGCGAATTACGCGAACACCACGCTCCGCACCCGACGAGTCGGAATGCCAATCGCGGTGGTAATGGACGTGGTCCGGCGCGCGGCACCGATACCGCGCGCCGGCGAGCACGCCAGGGCGGGAGGAGTCGGCAGGGAACGGGCGTCGGTACGCATGCGGCAAGAAGATCACGCACCCCCCGGGGGCTGTCAAGCGCTGCGGCGCAACAATTCCTGTGTTTTCAATTGGATACAAGTGAAACAATTCATCACATGCGCCTCCGGCACGGGCGTGCCGGCTTCCGTCGCCGGCCCGGTCTTTGCCATGGCGACGCACCCGCTGACACCCCTTCCGGCACGTTGCCGGCATGCCCGGTGCGCGCGCGCCGTTTCGTGCGAATGCAGAGCCGCCACCGTCGATCCGACGAAGCTGTCGCGCGCCGACGGCGCATCGCCGCGACGCATCGTCGTGTGCGTCGTATCGTCGCCGCGCACGAACATGCGAGAATGCGCGCCGATGGCCCCGTAGCTCAGTTGGATAGAGCGGTCCCCTCCTAAGGGACAGGTCGCACGTTCGAATCGTGTCGGGGCCGCCATCGTCGCCAAAGCGTGTCGAGTCGCGCGTTTCCTCCTGCTAAGATCGCGCCTCCTTTCCGGGCGCCGCGTGCGCCCGCTCACGCATTATCGGGAGCACTTCGATGTCCGCTGATCTTCTCAAGGCGCTTGGCCTCGCCGGCACCAACTCCGGCACCTACCTCGGCCACGGCGAATGGTCCACGACCACCGACGCCGGCCTTCTGCAGTCGATCAACCCGACCACCAACGCGGTGATCGCCGAAGTCCACGCCAGCAGCCAGGCCGACTACGAGACCGTGGTCGCGCGCGCACAGGCCGCCTTCAAGGTGTGGCGCACCACGCCCGCGCCGCGCCGCGGCGAAGCCGTGCGCCTGTGCGGCGAAGCGCTGCGCAAGCACAAGGACGCGCTGGGCTCGCTGGTCGCGCTGGAAATGGGCAAGAGCAAGCCCGAGGGCGACGGCGAAGTGCAGGAGATGATCGACATCGCCGACTTCGCCGTGGGCCAGAGCCGCATGCTGTACGGCTACACCATGCACTCCGAGCGTCCCGGCCACCGCATGTACGAGCAGTACCACCCGCTGGGCCTGGTCGGCATCATCAGCGCGTTCAACTTCCCGGTGGCGGTGTGGGCGTGGAACTCGTTCCTGGCCGCGATCTGCGGCGACGTGTGCATCTGGAAGCCGTCCAACAAGACGCCGCTGACCGCCATCGCCAGCATGAAGATCTGCAACCAGGCGCTGAAGGAAGGCGGCTTCCCGGACATCTTCTTCCTGATCAACGACGCCGGCGTCGAGCTGGCGCAGCAGTTCGTCGACGACAAGCGCATCCCGCTGATCAGCTTCACCGGCTCCACCCAGGTCGGCCGCACCGTCGGCGAGCGCGTCGCCCGCCGCATGGGCCGCAGCCTGCTGGAGCTGGGCGGCAATAACGCGATCATCCTGGACGAGACCGCGGACCTGAAGCTGGCCATCCCCGGCATCGTGTTCGGCGCGGTCGGCACCGCCGGCCAGCGCTGCACCACCACGCGCCGCCTGATCGTGCACGAATCCATCTACGACACCGTGCTGTCCACGCTGGTCAAGGCGTACAAGCAGGTGGAAGGCAAGATCGGCGACCCGACCGACCCGGCCAACCTGATGGGCCCGCTCAACAGCCAGGCCGCCGTGCAGCAGTTCCTGGACTCCATCGCCAAGGCCAAGGCCAGCGGCGGCACCGTGGAGACCGGCGGCACCGCCATCGACCGCCCGGGCAACTTCGTGCTGCCGGCCATCGTCACCGGCCTGAAGAACTCCGACGAAGTGGTGCAGCACGAGACCTTCGCGCCGATCCTGTACGTGATGAAGTACAAGACCCTGGACGAGGCCATCGAGATGCAGAACGCCGTGCCGCAGGGCCTGTCCTCGTCGATCTTCACCCAGAACCTGAAGGCGGCCGAGCAGTTCCTGTCCGCGGCCGGCTCCGACTGCGGCATCGCCAACGTCAACATCGGCACCAGCGGCGCGGAGATCGGCGGCGCCTTCGGTGGCGAGAAGGAGACCGGCGGCGGCCGCGAGTCCGGCTCGGACGCGTGGAAGGTCTACATGCGCCGGCAGACCAACACCATCAACTATTCGGATTCGCTGCCGCTGGCCCAGGGCATCAAGTTCGACCTCTGAACCCGCGCCGCGGCCGGCGCCGCGCGCGCCGGCCGCCCCGCGGAGGCGGCCTTCTGGGATAATCGCGCCACCCCCGCCGGGTGGCGCGCCTGTTTCCGCCGCCCGTTCCAGCGCCATCGCGCCTCCCTGACCCCTGCAAGGAGCCCCTGATGAACCAAGTCCGCCAGACCAGCAGCCTCGCCATCGCCAGCCTCGTATCGGGCATCCTCGGCTGGACCCTACTGCCCCTCGTCGGCACCCTCGTGGCCATCGTCACCGGCCACATGGCGCGCGCGGAGATCCGCCGCAGCGCGGGCGCGCTGGACGGCGACGGCCTGGCCGTCGGCGGCCTGGTCCTGGGCTGGCTGTCGGCGGTGCTGTGGGTGGTGGGCCTGCTGGTGATCTTCCTGTTCCTGGGCGGCATGGCCTGGCTGGCGACGCTGGACTGAGCCCGCCCGCCTCCATGTACCCACTCGCCCGCCCCTTCCTGTTCGGCCTGGACGCCGAGACCGCCCACGGCCTGGGGCTGAAGGCGCTGGACCTGGCCTACCGCACCGGCACCACGCCGCTGGTCGCGCGCGCCATCGCGCCCATGCCCACCAAGGTCATGGGGCTGACCTTCCCCAACCCGGTCGGCCTGGCCGCCGGGCTGGACAAGAACGGCGCGCACATCGACGCGCTGTTCGCGCTGGGCTTCGGCTTCGTCGAGATCGGCACGGTCACGCCGCGGCCACAGCCGGGCAACCCGAAGCCGCGCATGTTCCGCCTGCCGCAGCACCGGGCGGTGATCAACCGGCTGGGCTTCAACAACGACGGCGTGGACGCGCTGGTGCGCAACGTGGAAGCGGCGCGCCGCGACCGCGGCCTGCTGGGCATCAATATCGGCAAGAACAAGGACACTTCCAACGAGCGCGCGGCGGCCGACTACCTGCACTGCCTGGAGCGGGTCTATCCGCTGGCTGACTACGTCACCGTCAACATCTCCTCGCCCAACACCGCCGGCCTGCGCGAATTGCAGGAGGAACAGGCGCTGCGCCAGTTGATCGGCACGCTGCGCGAAGCGCAGGAGGACCTGGCCGCGCAGCACGGCAAGCGCGTGCCGATGCTGGTCAAGATCGCCCCCGACCTGTCCGACGGCGACATCGACGCGGTGGCGCGCGTGCTGGGCGACATGCGGGTGGACGGCGTGATCGCCACCAACACCACGGTCTCGCGCGTGAGCGTGCAGGACCACCCGCTGGCGCACGAGACCGGCGGCCTGTCCGGCGCGCCGCTGATGGGCCAGGCCACGCTGGTGCTGCGCCGGTTGCGCACCCGCCTGCCCGACAACATCCCGCTGGTCGGCGTGGGCGGCATCCTGTCCGGCGCCGACGCGGTGGCCAAGATGTCGGCCGGCGCCGCGCTGGTGCAGTGCTACACCGGCCTGGTCTACCGCGGGCCGGAACTGGTGCGCGAATGCGTCGAAGCGATCCGCCGCCGCCGCGAGGCCCCGAGCCGCGGGCCGGTGGCGCCGGTCGCATGAGCGCCGGCTACCGCCTCACCAAGAACGCGCCGCTGCTGGGTCGCAACACCTTCGGGGTGGCGGCCACCGCGCCGTGGCTGGTCGAGGTGGACGACGCACGCGCCCTGCCGGAAGTGCTGGCGCTGCCGCAGGTCGCGCAGGCGCCCGCGCTGGTGATCGGCGGCGGCAGCAACCTGCTGTTCGCCGGCGACCCCGAGGGTGCGGTGCTGTGCCTGTGCTCGCGCGACGTCGCCGTGCTCGGCGACGACGGCCGTCATGCCCGCGTGCGCGCCGACGCCGGCATGCCCTGGCATCCGTTCGTGCAATGGACCTTGCAGCAGGGCTATGCGGGCCTGGAGAACCTGTCGCTGATCCCCGGCACCGTCGGCGCGTCGCCGATCCAGAACATCGGCGCCTACGGTACGGAGGCGGGCGAATTCATCGCCACGGTCGAAGCGCTGGACCGCCGCAGCGGCGAACTGCGCCGGCTGGCGCGCGAAGACTGCGCCTTCGCCTACCGCGACAGCGTGTTCAAGCGGCAGCCCAACCGCTGGCTGGTGACCGCGGTGGAATTCCTGCTGCCGCGCACGCCGCGCCTGCGCCTGGACTACGCCGGCATCCGCGAGGAACTGGCCGCCATGGGCATCGCCGCGCCGACGGCGAGCAACGTCGGCGAAGCGGTGGTGCGCATCCGCCGCCGCAAGCTGCCCGACCCCGCGGCGATCGGCAACGCGGGCAGCTTCTTCAAGAACCCGCTGGTGCCGCAGGCGCAGGCCGAAGCCCTGCAGGCCGCCTTCCCTGCCCTGCCGATGTTCCGCGGCGATACCCCGCACGACCGCAAGCTGTCGGCCGCGTGGATGATCGAAGCCTGCGGCTGGAAGGGCCACCGCGAAGGCGACGCCGGCGTCTCCGCCGCGCACGCGCTGGTTCTGGTCAACCATGGCCGCGCCAGCGGCGCGGAACTGCTGTCGCTGTCGCGCCGCATCGCCGCCTCGGTCCGCGATCGCTTCGCCGTCGCCATCGAACCCGAACCGAAGATCATCGGGGCGACCTGGTAGCCATTACGTGACGCTTGCTTCCGCCCCGTGCACCGCCCTCTCCCCATGACAGCCTTCCCCTGCTGACACGGGAAGAAACCGACCGCCGATGCCTACCCTGCCCGCCCATTACCGCGCCGCCGCCCTGATGCTGGGCAGCACCCTGTTCTTCGGGATGATGGTGGTGTCGATCCGGCTGGCCTCGGCCAGCCTGCACACTTTCGAGATCGCGTTCTTCCGCAACTTCTTCGGGCTGCTGGCGACGTTGCCGCTGCTGCTGCGCCACGGCCCCGGCCTGCTGAAGACCACCCAGTTCCCGCGCTACCTGTTCCGCTGCGTGATCGGCATCTGCTCGATGCTGGCCGGGTTCTGGGCCATCGGCCACATGCCGCTGGCGCAGGCGGTGTCGCTGTCGTATTCCACGCCGCTGTTCGTCACCCTGGCCGCGGCGGCGATGCTCAACGAACAGGTGCGCGCGCGGCGCTGGACCGCGGTGGTGCTGGGCTTCATCGGCGTGCTGGTGATCGTGCGCCCGGGCAGCTCCGAGTTCAGCGTCCATGCGCTGGTCGCGATGCTGGCGGCGGTGCTGAGCGCGCTGGTCGCCATCCAGATCAAGCAGCTCTCGCAGACCGAGCCGGCCGACCGCATCGTCATCTACACCACGCTGCTGTGGGTGCCGATGTCGCTGCTGCCGGCGCTGTCGGTGTGGAAGTGGCCCGAAGGCATCGCCTGGGTGTGGGTGGTTGCCGCCGGCGTCCTGGGCACCGGCGGGCACATGCTGTGGACGCGGGCGCTGAAGCTGGGCGAAGTGTCGGCGCTGACGCCGATCAGCTTCATGCAGTTGCCGGTGGTGGCGCTGTTCGGCTGGTTGCTGTTCGACGAGACGCTGGATGCGTGGACGCTGACCGGCGCCGGCATCATCTTCGGCGCCAACGCCTACATCGCCCACCGCGAAGCGGTGCTGTCGCGCCGGGCCGAATCGGAAGCGGCATCCTCGGCGGCCAAGCCCGGCGAGTGATCAGTCGCGGCGGCCGGGGCGCCGGCCTTCGCGGTAGAGCCTGACGAATTCCGCCTCCGGCTCGCCGAGGGCGGCGGGGTCGGCGGCGAGCAGCGGCGCCACGTACTGGTCGTGCAGGGCCTGCGCCTGCGCAGGGCGGCCCAACTCGCGGTAGACGTCGATCAGGTTCCACGCCGCCTTGCGGGTTTCCACGTGCGCGTCGCCGTAGACCTGCCGGCGCACTGCCAGCAGTTCGGCGAACTGCGCCGCGGCGCGGTCGCGGCGGCCGAGCACGCGCCAGGCCTCGCCCGCGATCAGCATCGACAACTGCGCCTGCGGGTGCTTGTCGCCCAGCACGCGGCGCGCCAGCGGCTGCACGTCGTCCAACAGCCGCAGTGCGTCCTGCGGGCGGTCGGCGTTGAGCAGGGTGCCGGCGTGGTTGACCAGGATGGACAGCGTGTCCGGGTGCGCCGGGCCCAGCAGGCGGGTGCGCGCCGCGACGACCTGTTCCTCCAGCGGCAGAGCGGCGGCGTAGTCCTCCAGCCGTGCATACGTGGTGGCCAGGTTCAAGCGGGTCCTGAGGGTCTGCGGATGGTCGCGGCCCAGCACGCGCTCGCGCGCGGCCAGCACGTCCTTCATCAGCGGCAGCGCGGTCGCGGCTTCGCCCGTGTCGACCATCATCGTCGCCAGGGTGGCGCGCGCCTGCAGCGACACCGGGTGCTCGTCGCCCAGCTTGCGCAGGTAGGTGTCGGTGAGCCCCTGCTGCAGCTCCAGCGCGGCCTGCTTCTCGCCGCCCATGATGCGCAGCACGGCCAGGTTGCCCATCGCCGACAGCGTTTCGTCGGCTTCCGGGCCGAGCGTGGCGCGGCGCAGGCGCACCACGTCCTCCATGTTCCGCCGCGCCTCGCCGAGTTCGCCCAGGTTGCGCTGCACCGCGGCCAGGTCGTTGAGCGCTTCCAGGGTGGCGGGGTCGCGTTCGCCCGCGCTGGCCTTCAGGCGCTCGTGCACGCCCTGCACCACGCCCAGCGCGCGCCGTCGGTCGCCGCGGGCGGAGATCACCTGCGCCTGCGCCAGCTCCAGCTTGACCCGGATGCGGTCGTTGAGCGGCCGCGCCAGCGCGTGCGGCAGCGCGGCCCGCAGCACCGCGTCGGCGCGGTCGACGTGGGCGCCTTCAAGCAGTGCCTGCGCCTGCGCCTGGCGCGCACGCAACGTTGCCTCGGCGCCCTCGCCCAGCACGCGGGCGCGGTACGCGGCCACCCGTTCCAGTTGCGTGGCGGCGCGGTCGTACAGGCCGATGGCGGCGTAGACGCGGGCGACGGATTCGCGCAGGTCGGCGGCGACGCCGGGCTGGTCGGCGAAGTCGCGCTCGATCGCCTCCACCGCGCCGGACAGCAGTTGCTGGTCCACCAGGCCGCGCGCCACGTCGCTGGCGCCGGCCTTGGCCAGCGCCTGGGCGAAGGCCGGTGCGGCGGCGGGATCGGCCTGCTCGACGCGCCGGACCAGGCCCTCGGACAGGCTCACGCCCATGGTCTCGATGTCGATGCCTTCCAGCATCGACTGCTGGAAGGCGGCCACGCGCTCCAGGTCCACGCTGCGCGCCTCGGCCACCGCGCGCTGCTCGCGCGCCTGGCGCAGACCGTACAGCGACAGTCCCAATCCACCCAGCAGCGCCAGCACGATGGCGCCGGCAGCGGCCACCGCGGTGCGGTGGCGGCGCACGAACTTGCCCCAGACGTAGCGGCGACCGGCCGGCGCGGCCAGCACCGGGCGGCCGTCCAGGAAGCGTTGCAGGTCCTCGGCCAGCGCCGCAGCCGAGGCATAGCGCTCGTTACGGTCGTGCCGCATGGCCTTGAGCACGATCCAGTCCAGGTCGCCGCGCAGGCGCTTGCGCATGCCGCCGGCGCTGAGACCGCGCTCCTGCGCGAGCCGGCGCGCGGTGTCGGCGGGCAGCGCGGCCAGCCGCGAAGACGGCGCGACCGCGGTGGCCGTGTCGGCCGACCAGGTTTCGCCGACCGCGTCCGGGCGCACGCCGGCGACCAGTTCGCACAGCACCACGCCCAGCGAATACACGTCACTGCGGGTGTCGACATGACGTGCGTCGCCGGCGGCCTGCTCGGGGCTCATGTACTCGGGCGTGCCGGCGCGCTCCAGCGCGGCGTCGCCGTGCGCCAGACTGGCCGCGGTGGCGATACCGAAATCGATGATCTTGGGCAGCGGGCGGCCGTCGATGGTGTCCACCAGCAGGTTGCCCGGCTTCAGGTCGCGGTGCACCACGCCCTTGTGGTGCGCGTGCTGCACGCCTTCGCAGACGCGCACGAACAGCGCGATGCGCGCGTCCAGGTCCAGCGCGTGCTGCTGGCAGTAGCGGGTCAGCGGGCTACCTTCGATCAGTTCCATGGCGAAGAAGGGAACCCCGTCCTCGGTCGCGCCGGCGTCGTAGACCTGGGCGATGGCGGGATGGCGCATCTGCGCCAGCAGTTGCCGCTCCACCTCGAAATACGCCAGGTGGCGGGCCTGCAGCTTCTGCGAGCGCAGCAGCTTGAGCGCCACCGCCCGCCTGACCGGCTCGAGCTGGGTGGCACGGTACACCTCGCCCATGCCGCCGCGGCCCAGCAGGCCCTCGATGCGGTAGTGCCCCAGGCGCGCGCCGGGCGCGAGCGTGCCGTCCGGCGAGACCGCGGCATCCTCCAGCCGCGTGGCCAGGCTCTCGGTGGCCGCGAGATCCTCGTGCGGGTGCTGCGTGGTCATGCCATCGTCCCCTGTGACGCCGTCATGGTAACGGAAGCCTGCGGCCGCGGGCCGTGATTCCCGCTACACTGCGCGGAGCGCCTTTACACCCGCCATGGCGATGTCCTTCGACAAGCCCGACCCGCCGACCACCCAACGCACCCTGCTCAGCGCCGGTCCGCGGCCGCTGTCGCCGCGCTCGGCATGCGTGGTGGTGATCCAGGGCGAAGGGCTGGGCCGGCGCGCCGACATCGACGTCCGCCGCGTGCTGGTGGGCCGCTCGCAGGAAGCCGACCTGCACATCCCGCACAAGAGCGTCTCGCGCCAGCAGTGCCAGATCTGGCGCGACGGCGACCGCTACTGGGTGCGCGACCTGGGCGCCACCAACGCCACCCGCGTCAACGACATGCCGGTGCGCGAGGCGCCGCTGTCCGACGGCGACCACATCACGCTGGGCGAGACCGTGCTGAAGTTCATCAGCCACAGCAGCGTGGAAGCGCACTACCACGAAGAGATCTACCAGCTCGCCACCCACGACGCGCTGACCGAGATGTACAACCGCCGCCACTTCATCGAGACGGTGGAGAAGGAGATCGCGCGCGCCATGCGCCACCAGCGCGCGCTGGCGATGTGCATCATCGACGTGGACCTGTTCAAGCCGATCAACGACCGCTACGGCCACATCTCCGGCGACAACGTGCTGCGGCAGATCGCGGCGCTGGTGCGGCGGCACGTGCGCAACGACGACGCGGCCGCGCGCATCGGCGGCGAGGAGTTCGCGGTGCTGCTACCCGAATGCGGGCCGGAGGCCGCCTACGGCTTCGCCGAGCGGCTGCGCGAATCGGTGGAGCAGTCCCTGTTCAGGCCCGGCGGCGAGGCGCAGCGCATCACCGTCAGCATCGGCATCGCCGCGATGACGCCGGAGCGCGACACCTGCAGCCGCATGATGGCCGCCGCCGACGCCGCGCTGTACCGCGCCAAGAGCGAAGGCCGCAACCGGGTCTGCATCGAGCACTGAGCGGCGGCGGCGGGCGACGTCCGGAAGCCACGCAGCAAGTTCACTGCACCTGCCAGGGCCGTCCATCCACGCGGTACAGCACGAAATAGACACCCACCACCCAGGCCACGCCCGCGGCCCAGCCGCCGAGGATGTCCGAGGGATAGTGCACGCCCAGGTAGATGCGCGAGACGCCTACCAGCAGCGCGAACGCCGCCGCCAGCAGGGTGGCCGGCCAGCGCCAGCGCGTGTGCCAGCACAACAGCACGACCACCATCGCCAGCGTCGCCGAGCCCATTGCGTGGCCGCTGGGGAAGCTGAAGGTGGATTCCGGCGCCACCGATTCCCACAGCGACGGCCGGTCGCGGCGGAAGTAGTGCTTGGTCACCAGGTTCAGCAGCGCCGAGCCGGCGAACGACACCGCCGCGAACGTCCCCTCGCGCCAGCGCCGCGCGGCCAGCAGGCCCAGCGCCAGCGCGACGTCCACCGGCACCACGCCCCACTGGTAGCCGATGGCCGAGACGAAGACGAAGCACCGGTCCAGCGCCGGCGTGGCGATGGCGTGCGCGTAGCGCAGCAGCACGTCGTCGAAGTGGAAGTCCTCGAACTCGTGCACTTCGTCGGCCAGTTCGACGAACAGCCACAGCGGCGCCAGCAGGCACAGGAACAGCAGCAGCAGGCGGCGGCCGCGCGCGCGGAACAGGTCCGCGACGATGCGCAGCCCCTGGGCGAACGCCTCAGCCGGCGCCACGCGCGTACTTCTGGTCGACGTAGTCGTCGATCAGGGCGACGAATTCGCGGGCGATGTTGTCGCCGCGCAGGGTGACCTTCTTCTCGCCGTCGACGAACACCGGCGCGGCCGGCGCCTCGCCAGTGCCGGGCAGCGAGATGCCGATGTTGGCGTGGCGCGACTCGCCCGGGCCGTTGACCACGCAGCCCATCACCGCGAGGGTCATGTTCTCCGCGCCTGGCCGGGTGACCTTCCACTCCGGCATGCGCCCGCGCACGTGCTCCTGCACCACCTTGGCCAGTTCCTGGAAGAACTCCGAGGTGGTGCGGCCGCAGCCCGGGCAGGCGGTGACCATGGGCGTGAACGCGCGCAGGCCGGTGGTCTGCAGCAGTTCCTGCGCCACGATCACCTCCTGCGTGCGCGACGCGCCCGGCTCGGGCGTCAGCGAGATGCGGATGGTGTCGCCGATGCCTTCCTGCAGCAGCACCGCCAGCGCGGCGCTGGACGCCACGATGCCCTTGCTGCCGATGCCGGCCTCGGTCAGGCCCAGGTGCAGGGCGAAGTCGGAGCGCTGCGCCATGTCGCGATACACCGCGATCAGTTCCTGCACGCCGCTGACCTTGGCCGACAGCACGATGCGGTCGCGCGGCAGGCCCAGTTCGACGGCGCGCTCGGCCGAGTCCACCGCCGAGCGGATCAGCGCCTCGCGCAGTACGCGGCCGGCGTCCCACGGCGTCTCGCGCGCGTGGTTCTCGTCCATGAGCTGCGCGGCCAGCGCCTGGTCCAGCGAGCCCCAGTTGGCGC
Organism: uncultured Pseudoxanthomonas sp.; assembly: GCA_937975725.1. GTDB lineage: Bacteria > Pseudomonadota > Gammaproteobacteria > Xanthomonadales > Xanthomonadaceae > Pseudoxanthomonas_A. Next base: position 20,706 of record CALJUL010000034.1, read on the forward strand.
CGATGCGCACCGGCTTGCCGTAGCGGACGGCGAACTCGACCAGTTGGGCGAACTGGGTGTCCTTCTTCTTGCCGAAGCCGACATTGCCGGGGTTGATACGGTACTTGGCCAGCGCCTCGGCGCAGGCCGGCTCGCCGGCCAGCAACTGGTGGCCGTTGTAGTGGAAGTCGCCGATCAGCGGCACCGGCACGCCCATCATGTCCAGCTTCTCGCGGATGCGCGGGATGGCGGCGGCGGACTCGGGGTTGTTGACGGTCAGCCGCACCAGTTCCGAGCCGGCGCGCCACAGTTCGGCCACCTGCTTGACGCTGGAGGCGACGTCGGCGGTGTCGGTGTTGGTCATCGACTGCACCACCACCGGGTGGCCGCCGCCGACGACGGCGTTGCCGATGCGGACGGCTTGGGTGATGCGGCGCGGCCAGGGCGCGGCGTCGGTGGGAGGCGTGGGGCGGGTGACGGCGTCGTGCATGGCGCCATTGTAGCCTGCGGCCCGCGGCCCTCCCGCGCGGTCGCGGCCGCCCCTGCGACGCGAAGTCGCAGGCCGGCCGGCGCGGCATCGTCTAGCATGGCGGGATGTCTCCCGCCCTGCTGGCCCGCTCTCCCTCGTTCCTGCGCACCCTGTGCAACCTGCGCTGGGTCGCCATCGTCGGCCAGGCCGTCACCGTGCTGGTGGCGCTGGGGCCGCTGGGCGTGTCGCTGCCGGCCTGGCCGCTGTGGGCCGGGATCGGCGCGCTGGCGCTGTTCAACGTCTACGCCACCTGGCGCAGCCACCGCACCGGCGAGGCTTCGCCGGCGGAGGCGTTCGTACACATGCTGGTGGACGTGGCGGTGCTGGCCTGGCTGGTGGGCTGGAGCGGCGGCATCCGCAATCCGTTCAGCTCCATGTTCCTGTTGCTGGTCGCAGTCTCGGCGCTGGCGCTGCCGCTGCGCTGGGTGCTGGCGACCGGGGCGGCCTGCCTGCTGGGCTACGTACTGGCGGCGGTGCTGGGACGGCCGCTGCCCAGCCTGCACGATCCCGGCTTCAACGTGCACCTGTGGGGCATGGCGGTCAACTTCGTGCTGTCCTCGGGCGTGGTGCTGTACTTCTCCACCCGCCTGGTGGCGCAGTTGCGCGTGCGCGAGCAGGAACTGGCGCGCCTGCGCGAGCGCTTCGCCCGCAACGAGGGCATCGTGGCGCTGGCCACCCACGCGGCCGCGGTGGCGCACGAGCTGAACACCCCGCTGGCGACCATGACCCTGCTGGCCGAGGACATCCGCGAAAACGCCGCCGACATCGAGTCGCGCGAGGACGCGGCCACCATGCGGCAGTTGATCGACCTGTGCCGCGACCGCGTGCGCGCCCTGGCCGCGTCCGCCGACATGGGCGTGATGGCGCGGGTGGACCTGGACGAAGTGGTGCAGCGCTGGCGCCTGGTGCGCCCCACCGTCGAGCTGCAGCGCAGTGGCAGCCTGCCGCCGGGACTGGCCGCCGACGCCTCCACCGGCCATCTGTTGCAGGCGTTGCTGAACAACGCCGCCGACGCCAGCCGCCAGGCCGGCTCCGCGCGCGTGGACCTGGACCTGCGCTGCGAGGGCGGCGAACTGGTGGGCACCGTGCGCGACTACGGCAACGGCTTCCACGAATCGCTGCCCTTCCAGTCCGAACAGATCTTCCGCACCAGCAAGCCCGACGGCATGGGCGTGGGCCTGGCGCTGTCGCACGCCACCGTCGAACGGCTGGGCGGGCGCATGACCATGCGCGCGGTGCCGCCCAAGGGCGTGCAGGTGCAATTCCGGCTGCCGGCGGCGGCCCACGACGAGGCATTCCGATGAGAGGTTCCCCATGAAAGGCTTGCTGGTCGACGACGACGAACTCTACGCCCGCACGTTGCAGCGCAGCCTGGCGCGCAAGGGCATCGACACCGAGATCGCGCTGGACGCGGCCAGCGCGCTGGCGAAGGCGCGCGAACGCGCGCCGGACTTCGCCCTGGTCGACCTCAAGCTGGGCGCCGACTCGGGGCTGTCGCTGATCGAGCCACTGCGCGCACTCAAGGCCGACATGCGCATCCTGCTGGTCACCGGCTACGCCAGCGTCGCCACCGCGGTGGAATCGATCAAGCGCGGCGCCGACGACTACCTGCCCAAGCCGGCCACGGTGCCCGCCATCCTGCGCGCGCTGGGCCTGGAAGCGCCGCTGGCCGCCGACGAGACCCGCTCGCCGGAAGACACCATGACCCCGCTGAGCCGGCTGGAGTGGGAACACATCCAGCAGGCGCTGGCCGAGACCGAGGGCAACATCTCCGCCGCCGCGCGCCTGCTGGGCATGCACCGGCGCTCGCTGCAGCGCAAGCTGGCCAAGCGGCCGGGGCCGGAGCGGCGCTGGGTCGACGAGTAGCGCGGCGCCTAGTCGCCTGCGGCCGCACGCACCATCGGCGCGGCGCCTTCGCACCACCATCTGGAAAATGTCCGCGCGCAAGGAACCCACCGCGCGCAGTGCACGCACCTCCGTGAAGGTTCGCGTGCCCGCCCCGCAGCCACAGCGCGCTGCGCAGGCAACGTTTATCCTTGCCACATGACCGACACCGCCCGCGACGTCCTCACCCCCAGCCAGCTCAACACGCTGGCCCGCAACCTGCTGGAGGACAGCTTCCCGCTGATCTGGGTGGAAGGCGAGCTGGGCAACGTCACCCGCCCCGCTTCCGGCCATCTCTACTTCACCCTGAAGGACGCGCGCGCGCAGGTGCGGGCGGCGATGTTCAAGCCCAAGAGCCAGTGGCTGAAGTTCGCCCCGCGCGAGGGCCTGCGCGTGCTGGCGCGCGGCCGGCTGACGCTGTACGAGGCGCGCGGCGACTACCAACTGGTGGTGGACCATCTCGAAGATGCCGGCGAAGGCGCGCTGCGCCGCGCGTTCGAGCAGCTCAAGGCGAAGCTGGCGGCGGAGGGCGTGTTCGACCCGGCGAGCAAGCGGCCGCTGCCGGCGCACGTGCGCCGGCTGGGCGTGCTGACCTCGCCCACCGGCGCCGCGGTGCGCGACGTGCTCAGCGTGCTGGCGCGGCGCTTCCCGCTGCTCGACGTGGACGTGCTGCCGGTGCAGGTGCAGGGCGAGACCGCCGCGGCGCAGATCGTGGAGATGCTCCGGCGCGCGGCGCGCAGCGGGCGCTACGACGTGCTGCTGGTCGCCCGCGGCGGCGGTTCGCTGGAAGATCTGTGGACGTTCAACGACGAACGGCTGGCGCGCGCCATCGCCGCATCGCCGGTGCCGGTGGTATCGGCGGTGGGCCACGAGACCGACTTCACCCTCGCCGACTTCGCCGCCGACCTGCGCGCGCCGACGCCGTCGGCGGCGGCCGAACTGCTGGTGCCCGACCGGCGCGACCTGCTCGCGCGCGTGGCCGTGCTGCAACGCTGCCTGGCCACCGCCCAGGCCCACCGCCTGCGCCAGGCCATGCAGCGCGCCGACCGCGCGGCACTGCGCCTGAACGCACTGCGGCCGCAGGCGCGACTGGCCCTGCTGCACCGGCGCCAGGACGACGCCATCCGCCGCCTGCACGCGCTGTGGCGCGACCGCCACGCGCGGCGCCTGGCCGCCCTGCGCCACGCCGCCGCGATCCTGCGCGCGCAGGCGCCGCAGCGCCGGCTGGCCGCATTGCGCGAACGCCTGCTCGCGCTCGGCCCGCGCCCGCAGGCCACCATCGCGCGCACCCTGCAACGCGATGCCCTGCGCCTGCGCGGCCTGGCACGCTCGCTGGAAACCGTCAGCCCGCTGGCCACCGTCGCGCGCGGCTATGCGCTGGTGACGAAGGAGGACGGCACGCTGGTGCGGTCAATCACCCAGGTGCAGCCAGGCGAGGCGCTCACCGCACGACTTGCTGATGGGACGTTGAAGGTGCGCGTGGAGTAGATGACTCGCGGCAATATCTTTGTTGCCGCACTGTCACGTCCAGACAGAACACCCTCTATCTCACACTAGCGGAACGCCTGCACCGTAGAGTGCGATCCTTGGCTAGACTGCTGCCGACGCTGGAACAATCGGACGGCCACATGCCCATCGAAGCATTCGCGAGTCAAACAAGCCGCGCATTTGCAGGCCTATTGTTCGCTGGTCTGGCCTCCTGTGCATCCGGCCAGCCTCCTCAAGCGGCAAAAGCCGACTTTGACGGTAGGACCATGCAATGGTGCGACAAGACAGGTCCCGACACGGACTGCAGCGAACTTGCGCGGTTCGCACCTGCCGGCATGACCATCCGGGCAAGGGCCCGCGGCGACCTGGACGGCGACGGCGATGAAGATCTCCTGATCGTCGTCGAACACGATACCGATCAATCCGCATCCATCCCGCGCGGACTGCTGTTATTGCGCCGTGACGCCGCTGGCGACCTCCACGAATCGCTGAACAGCCCGGAAGCGATCCTGTGCCGCAAATGCGGAGGCATGATGGGCGACCCCCTGCAGGAGGTACGCGTTGGACATGGCGATTTCACGCTCCGCTTCGAAGGCGGCTCACGCGAACTCTGGTCGAGCGAATACCGTTTCGAACATGCGCATGATCGCGAGCTTTGGCTGCTGGCCGACATCGTGCACAGCGGCTTCGATCGCGCTGACGGCAGGATCGCAGAACGACGATTGACCGTATCCGATTTTGGCGAGGTATCGCTCAAGTCCTTTCATCCCGAGGATTATCCGGCTGACGCACTTCCCTGACCTCCGATTTCTCAGAAAGGACTTCATCGATGCCTAATGGACACGAAATCTCCATGCTGCGTGCGGCTCGAAGCGCCGGCATCACATCGCGAGAGGAAATGGCCAACTTCATGGCCCAGATGGGCCACGAATCAACAGGATTCACCCGCCTGGAAGAAAGCTTCCGATACACGCGCGGCATCCATCAAATTCCCGTTCAATCCGCATGGCGCGAAGGAGCACAGGCATTGGAGGCCGCGCGCCAGGAAGCGCTACAGGGGCGGCCGCAAGAGCTGGGCCGCTTGATGTATGGCGGACGCATGGGCAATGACGATGCTGGCGATGGCTATCTCTATCGCGGCCGTGGCTACACACAACTGACCGGCGAGAACAATTATCGAGCGGCGGGAGCCGCACTGAATCTGGACCTAACCGACAACCCTGCGCTAGCGGCGGATCGCGGCAATGCTGAGCAAATCGCGATCTGGTTCTGGCAGAACGAGGTCCCCGAACAAGATCGCGATGACGTTTCGCAGGCTACACGCGCAATCAATAACGGCGAGAATGGTTTGGCGGACCGACTCAATCGTTATGACGCCTGGCATGCGGAACTGACTCCAGAGTTCATTGCGGAATTCGACGCGGGACGTGTACATGCCGGTGCCAGCGTAGCGCCGGCAATCGGTAGGCCAGCGATGGAGGACGGTGCGTTACGCCGCCTCGAAACCGGCGAGGACGTTCGTCAACTCAATGACGACTTGCGCGCCCTGGACGTACGCACCGACCGCAATCGGCACGTACCGGCGGGCGATACGTTCACTCGCGAAACCGAGCAGGCCATCCGACGCTTCCAGGAGCAGCAGACCATACCTGCCACTGGGCGCGCCGATCCGGCAACACTGGAAGCAATGGAGCGCGCACTGCAGCAACGTCAGGATTCACGCCCTCTTGGCGAAATTCTTGGCATTGAATTTACTGATCATGAAAACCGATGTTCCAATGGCACCCAAGCACTTGAGACCGGCGACCTGGATCTCGACCGATTGGCTGCCGCGCTAGCCGCCGATGATGAGACAGTCATTTCTCAAGCGTTCTCATATGTCGCACAATCGCACCAGGTGCAGGCTTTCGAACAATGGGGGCGTGAACTAGTAGCTACGCAACAAAGGGAAGAAATTCAGCAGCGCGACGCGGCCCGGCAGATGCAAGGGCCCGGAATTGGGCTTTGAAAAGCCACCAGCACTGAACGCCCATGTCCAACGAACAAGCACTGCAAACTCTGCTGGCATCCCTCCAGAACACGCTCAAGCTGCAATCCGCGCTGATGGCCAAGTTCGAGCAACGCGAGACGCGCATGCAGGCCTCCTTCGATCGGTGCATGCAGGCACTGCAAAGCGAGGTCGCGCAGGTACATCACCGGGTCGACGGCATCGTTGGCGAAGCCAGTTCCCGGATCGCCAGGGAGGCCAAGGAGGCGTTGTCGCCCGTAGCGGCACGGCACGACCGCGACGTATCGGCCACGTCCGTGCAGTTGCAAAGGGCCGGCAAGACGGTGTGGGTGTGGTTCTGCACCACTGGCTCGATCTTGCTGCTGGTGCTTCTCGTCGGCTGGGCCGTGCTGGGCTACTATCGCCGCGAACTTGCCGTTGCCAAGGAAGAACTGGGCCGTTACGAGAACGCCATTCCCGTCTTGCAGGCCTATTCCGCATCCGACGCCGCAATCTGCGGTGATCGCATCTGCGTCAACGTCGACCCCAGCGTCCAGCCACAAGGCAACAAGAACCAGTACCGCCAGGCAAAGCCGAGGCAACAGAAGTAGCTATTGGTCACCTGGAGGGGATTTGGCCGCGCTTCCTGCCCTTTCCAATGTGGGGCCCCGGTCCTTCCCGATGACTTTGCATTGAAGTTCCGGGCCATTGCCCCCCTTAACCCCACTCCCCCGCCCCATGCGTTCGACCTTCCGTCCCACACACGGAGTCGCGCCATGTCGTACCGCCGTCTGACCCTCACCCTGCTGGCCGCCGCTGTCCTGGCCGGCTGCAAGTCCAGCCCCACTGCCCAGCACGGTCCATCCGGAAACGAGGCCCTCGCCGCCGCGGCGGAGGCCGCCGCCGATGCCGAAGTGGCGCGGCGCGAACGCAGCACGCTGGACAGCATCGTCGTCACCGGGCAGCGCATGCAGGCGCGGCAGGCCAAGGCGGCGCCGGCCGGCGCCGCGCATGCGCAGGCGGCACCGCCGCCTCCGCCGGCCATGATGGCGTACCGTAGCGCCGGCCTCGTCGCCGCACCCGCGCCCTATCCGCAGGCACAGCCGGCCAACACGGAGAAGTACGCCGCACGCGAGGACAATCCGGTGCGCCGCGCGGCCGACCAGCCGGTCTCCACCTTCTCGGTGGACGTGGACACCGGCAGCTACAGCAACGTGCGGCGCATGCTGCGCGACGGCATGCGTCCGCCCGCCGACGCGGTGCGCGCGGAGGAGTTCATCAACTACTTCCGCTACGACCACTCCGCACCCGCCGACCGCAGCCGCCCGTTCCGGGTGACCACCGAACTGGCGCCGGCTCCCTGGAACGCCCGGCGGCAACTGCTGATGATCGGCATCAAGGGCTACGACGTGCCCAAGGCCACGCTGCCGCCGGCCAACCTGGTGTTCCTGCTGGACACCTCCGGCTCAATGGACTCCGCAGACAAGCTGCCGCTGCTGAAGAAGTCCTTCGCGCAACTGGTGCCGCAACTGCGCGAACAGGACCGCGTGAGCATCGTGGTGTACGCCGGCTCTGCCGGGCTGGTGCTGCCGCCCACCGCGGGCAACCGCCACGGCGAGATCCTGGCGGCGCTGGACCGGCTGGAAGCCGGCGGCAGCACCAACGGCGGCGACGGCATCCGCCTGGCCTACGCGATGGCGAAGCAGGCGTTCGTGCCCGGCGGCGTCAATCGCGTGATCCTGGCCACCGATGGCGACTTCAACGTCGGCACCGTCAGCCAGGACGCGCTGGAGACGCTGGTGGCCGACCAGCGCAAGTCCGGCATCGCGCTGACCACGCTGGGTTTCGGCCAGGGCAACTACAACGACGCGCTGGCCGAGCGGCTGGCCGACGTGGGCGACGGCAATCACGCCTACATCGACACCCTGCGCGAAGGCCGCAAGGTGTTGGTGGAGGAAATGCAGTCCACCCTGCTGACCATCGCCCGCGACGTGAAGATCCAGGTGGAGTTCAACCCGGCAGTGGTGGCGGAGTACCGGCTGGTCGGCTACGAGAACCGCGTACTGGCCGACGAGGATTTCGCCAACGACCGCGTGGACGCCGGCGACATCGGCGCCGGGCACGAAGTCACCGCGCTGTACGAGATCACCCCGATCGGTTCCGGCGCCGAGCGCCTGCCCGCGCTGCGCTACCGCGACGGCGTGCCCGCCGCCGCCGGCAAGGCCGACGAAGTCGCGCACCTGCGCCTGCGCTACAAGCTGCCGGGGCAGGACAGCAGCCGGCTGATCGAGACGCCGATCCTCGCCGCCTCGGCGACCACGCGCCCCAGCGATGCGTTCCGCTTCGCCGGCGCGGTGGCCGGGTACGCCGACCTGCTGCGCGGCGGCGCGCGCATCGACGGCTGGCAGTGGGACGACGTGCTGCGCACCGCGCGCGGCGCCGTCGGCCACGACCCCTACGGGCTGAAGGCGGAATTCCTGGGTCTGGTCGAGGACGCTCGCCGTCTGGGCGGCCAGGCCACTGGTGGAGTGGCCGTCGCCGGCGAATGAGGGCCAGCGTCATGCGCGGGGCCGGCGGTCGCGGCCCCGCGCGCAGGGGGTTCAGGCCACGTGGGCGACTTCGGCGTCCACGCCTGCGGTGGGCCGGCCCAGCAGATAACCCTGGCCCTGCGCGCAACCCAGCGCCAGCAGCGATTGCCGCTGCTCCTCGGTCTCCACACCCTCGGCAATGGTCTCGATGCCGAGGGTCCCGGCCAGCGCCAGGATCGCGCGCACCAGCGCCAGGCTTTCCGGGCGCGCTTCCGCACCCAGGCCGGCAACGAAGCTGCGGTCGATCTTGAGCGCGGAAATGGGAAAGCGGTGCAGGTACGACAGCGCCGAGAAGCCGGTACCGAAGTCGTCCAGTTGCGCCAGCACGCCGTGCTGGCGCAGCAGGCGCAGGATGCGCAGAGTGCGCGGGGCGTCGTCCAGCAGCGCGACCTCGGTGATCTCCAGCCGCAGCCGCGAGGGGTCCGCGCCCTGCGCTTCGAACAACGCCAGCAGGCGGTCGGCGAAATCCGGCGTGCGGAAGTGCCGCGGCGACACGTTCACCGAAACGTAGCCTTCACCGCCGCGCGCGATCTGGCGTACGACCTGCTCGTACAGCAGCCAGTCCACTTGCTCGATCAGCCCGCTTTCCTGGCCGATGGCGATGAATTCCGAAGGCAGCAGCAGGCCGCGGCGCTCGTGTCGCCAGCGCAGCAACGCTTCGTGGCCGACCACGCGGCCGTCGTCCAGCCGCCGGATCGGCTGGTAGAACGGCAGGAAGTCGCGGTTGTTGATGGCGCGGCGCAGGTCGGCTTCCAGGTCCAGGCTCTGCATCGCCGCTTCACGCATGGCCTCGTCGAACATCGCGCAGCGGTTGCGCCCCTGCTCCTTGGCGCGATACATGGCCGCGTCGGCGTCGCGCAGCAGTTCCTCGCCGTTGCGGTAGCGCGGATGCCAGACCGCGATGCCCAGGCTGGCGGAAGGGAACAGTTCGCGCCCGGCCACCCACATCGGCTGGCCCAGCGCGGCCAGCACGCGCTGCGCGCGCTCGCGCACGTTCTCCGAGCCGTCGGCGTATTCGACCAGCATGGCGAACTCGTCGCCGCCCAGCCGCGCCACCACATCGCAGCCGCGCACCGCCGCACCGATGCGGCGCGCCACTTCGATCAGCAGTTCGTCGCCGGCGGCGTGGCCCATGCTGTCGTTGACCAGCTTGAAGCGGTCCAGATCCAGGAACAGCACCGCGAACGCCTGTCCATCGCCGTGGCGCGCACGTTCGATCGCGGCCGACAGCCGGTCCAGCAGGTGCGGGCGGTTGGGCAGGCCGGTCAGCGCATCGTGCGTGGCCTGGTAGGTGAGCTGCTGCTCCGCCCGCAGGCGCTCGCCGATCTGCGCGCGCAACTGGTGGTTGGCCTCGGCCAGTTCGCGGGTGCGCTCGTCGACGCGGCGTTCGAGCTGCGCGTGCGCGCTGCGCAGGCGCTCCTGCGAACGCTGGCGCTCCAGCCCGTTGCCGATGTTGTGCGCGACGAAGGCGAGCAGGCTCTGGTCGTGGGCGCTGAACTTCACGTCCTCCGAATAGCTCTGCACCACCACCGCGCCCACCACGTCCTCGTTGTGCAGCAGCGGCACGCCCAACCAGCTCAGTGCGGGCGGGCCGTGCTGCTGCACCCTGCCCTGCGTGGCCAGATCGCCGATCGCACCGCGATCGGCCAGCAGCGGCTTGCCGGTGGCGATGACGTATTCGGTCAGGCCATTGGTCATCCGCCGCGCCTTGCGCATCATGTCGCGCTCGTCGATCAGGTAGGGGAATTGCAGCGTCTGCCCGTCGTCGGACACCAGCGCGATGTAGAAATTGCGCGCGTCGATCAGTTCGTCCACTACCGCGTGCACGTCGGAGTAGAAGCGCTCCAGGCTCTCGGAAGTGATCGCCAGGTCGGTGATGCGGAACAGCGCGCGTTGCAACTTCTCGGCGCGCTTGCGCTCCATGATCTCGGCCTGCAGCTCGCGGTTGGCGCGCTGCAGTTCGTGGGTGCGCACGGCCACGCGGTGTTCCAGCTCCACGTGCGCGTACTTGCGGTCCAGCGCGGTCAGGATGTGCTGCGCCACGTAGCCCAGCAGAGCGCGGTCCTCGTCGGCGTAGCTGGCCGGGGTGTCGTAGCTCTGCACCACGATGGCGCCGCAGACGCGGTCGTCGCGGCGCATGGGTACGCCCAGCCAGTCCAGGCTGTCCGGGCCGTGGGTGGGGTCGCGGATCACGCCCAGCTTCTGCCGGATCAGCGCCGACGGCCCGCGCAGCGGCTGGCCGTGGCGCAACAGCGCGCAGGTCATGCTGTTGGCCATCTCCTCCTCGCTGAACTCGCGCTCGGGCTCGGCCACGTAGGGGTCGCGCTGGTCGGCGAAATACAGGAAGCGCAGCGTGCGCCGCTGGTCGTCATACAGGACGATGTAGCAGTTCTCCGCGTACATCAGCGAATTCACCACCGCGTGGATGCGGCGGAGCATTTCGCCCATCTCCAGGTCGGCGCCGGCGAGGTCGGCGATCTCGTACAGCGCCTGCTGCAGGCGCTTGGACTTCTCCAGCGACACCACCCGCGCCTGCGCGCGCTGCGCGTCCAGCCAGGTGACCAGCAGCCGCTGCGCCAGTTCGATCCACGCCACCTGCGCCTGCAACGGCATCGACGGCGGCAGCAGCGCCGCCATGGCGATGCGCGCGTTGCCGCCGGCGTGGTCCCAGACCTGCACGGTCAGGTCGGGCAGGTCGGCCTCGGCCGGGGCGTCGGCCAACGCCTGTTCGGCCCGGCGCCGCAGCGCCGTCTCGGCGCCGGGCGTGGCGGCGGCGCCGTTGCCCAGCACCCAGTCGCGCCAGCACACCGCCAGTTCGGCCTGCGCCGGCAGGGCCGCGTGCAGGGCATGCACGATACCGTCCACGGAGGACGCCGCGGCCTCGGTGACCGGTTCATCGGCGGTGATCGAACGCGTTTGCATCGCGGTTCCGGCGGCGCTGGCGGTTAATGTGATTCCCCGGGGCAGCATAGCGCCTGCCGCCCCCTGAACGGAAACGCCCGCCGCAACCCCGGCCCGGCCGGCGGGACGTTCGATCCCGGTGTGCCGACCGTCCCCGCCCCCGCCGTTGCCGCCGCGCGCCGCCTGCCCGCACAGGCATCGCCGTGCCTGAACACGGCGGCCCGCCGGCCGGCGTCCATCTTCACGCGCCTGGACGGACCGCTTACGCTGGCGGCAGTGAACGAGCCCGCCGAACCCGCCGACGACACCCTGATGCTGGCCTATGCCGCCGGCGATGCGTCCGCCTTCGAGCTGCTCTACGCCCGCCACCGCGGGCCGCTGTACCGCTTCCTGCTGCGCCACCTGCGCGAGCCGGCGCTGGCCGACGAGTTCTTCCAGGACGTGTGGCAGCGGGTCATCGCCGCGCGCCAGGGCTGGAAGCCCGAGGCGGCCTTCGCCACCTGGCTGTTCCGGATCGCGCACAATCGGCTCAACGACCACTGGCGCGCGCAGAAGCATCGCCCGCCCGCGCCCGAGGACGCCGACGAGCGCACCGCGCGCGTGCCGGACCCGGACACGCCCGAGCGGCAGTTGTCCGAATTCGAACAGCGCCGCCGGCTGCAACTGGCGATGGACGAACTGCCGCCGGAACAGCGCGAAGTGCTGCACCTGCGGCTAGAGCAGGAATTGACCCTGGAGGAGATCGGCGGCATCACCGGCGTCGGCCGGGAGACCGTGAAATCGAGGCTGCGCTACGCGATGGACCGCCTGCGCGCGAGGTTGAAGGAATGAGCAGGCCCCACGAACCCCTGACGCCGGAAGAACGCGAACTGGCCGCGCAACTGGCGCGGCTGGGCCCGCACGGCGGGCCGTCGCCGCAACTGGATGCGCGCATCCTGGCGGCCGCCCGCGCGGCGGTGGACGCCCCGCAACCCGCACCGGCGTCTTCCGCCCCGCCGGCGCGCGTGCCGCGCTCGCGCTGGCCGCTGGGCCTGGGCGTGGCGGCCTCGGTGCTGCTGGCCGCCGGCGTAGCCTGGCAACTGCGGCCCGTGCACGAGGTGCCGGTCGCCAGCGAAGCCCCGGCCAGCGCCGCCTATGGCGCCGTT
>CALJUL010000035.1 GCA_937975725.1 uncultured Pseudoxanthomonas sp.
GCTCGGCGCGGGGCCGCACCGGCGCGGTGGATCCGCGCACCACCAGTTGCGGCACGAAGCCCTGGTTGTGCACGGCGGTGGAGGGGTCGGCGGCGTCCTGGCGCAGCCCGGCGATCAGCAGGCGCGCGGCCTGCTTGGCGATGTCCTGGGTGGCCTGCTTGGCGGTGGTCAGCGGCGGCCATGACTGCTTGGAGAACGGGCTGTCCTCGAAGCCGGCGATGGACAGATCGTAGGGCACGTTCATGCCGGCGGACTTGGCCGCGGCCAGCACGCCGGCGGCGATCTCGTCGTTGGAGCCGAAGATCGCCGTGGGCGGCTCGCGCAGCGCCAGCAACCGGCGCGCGCCACGGAAGCCGTCGTCGAAGGTGTAGTCGCCCGGCACCACCAGGTGCTTGTCCAGCGGGATGCCGTAGTCCTTCAGCGCCTTCTCGTAGCCGGCGTAGCGCTCGGTGCTGGAGCGGTGCGCCAGCCCGCCCCAGAGGAAGCCGATGCGCTGGTGGCCGAGCTGGATCAGGTGCTCGGTGATCTCGTAGGCGGCGTCGCGGTCGTCCACGTAGACGCAGGGCAGGCCGTCGTCCGGGTCCTCGGTGGCGGCGATGATGCGCACCAGCTTCACCCCGCGCGCGGCCAGCGCGGCGACCAGGTCGGCGCGCTCGGACATCGGCGCGGTCAGCACCAGCCCGGCCAGGCGCGAGCGCTGCACGAACTCCACCAGTTCCTCCGCCAGCAACGGCGAGGTGGAATCCACCGGGTGGATCTGCAGGCCGAAGCCGGTTTCCTTGCACGCGGCCAGCACGCCGTTCTGCACGCCGATGATGTGGTACGGGTTGGGGTTGTCGTACACCAGCCCGATCACGAACGGCGTGCCGCTGCGCAGGTTGCGCGCGGACTGGTCCGGCTCGTAGTCCAGCTCGGCGATGGCGTGCAGCACGCGCGCGCGCGTGCCCTGCATCACCGAGGGCTCGTTGTTGATGACCCGCGACACGGTCTTCAGCGAGACCTTGGCGCGCTCGGCGACATCCTTGATGGTGGGTCGGCGCATGGCGTCGGCTGCCCGTGGACTGGTTGCGGCGTCCATGATGCGGCAATCAGCGCCCGGGCGTCAGGCCGGCGCGGTGGCCGCGCAGCGCGTAGTGCAGGATGAACAGGTAGCACGGCACCATCAGCACGGCGAACACCAACTGGAAGTCCGCGTGCTGCTTCAGCACCGCGAACAACTGCGGGATGATCGCGCCGCCGGCGATGCCCATCACCAGCAGCGCCGAGCCGAGCTGGGTATGCGCGCCCAGGCCGCGGATCGCCATCGGGAAGATCGCCGGCCACATCATCGCGTTGGCGAAGCCCAGCGCGGCGACGAAGCCCACCGACACGTAGCCGCGGGTGGCGTAGGCGCCCAGCACGAACAGCACGCCCAGCACCGCCGACACGCTCAGGTAGCGCTCCTGCGAGACGAAGCGCGGGATCAGCACCAAGCCGGCCAGGTAGCCCAGCAGCATCGCCGTCAGGGTGAAGGAGGTGAAGAACTTGGTCTGGTCCAGCGGCAGGCCGAAGGCGTGGCCGTAGGTGCCGATCGCGTCGCCCGCCATCACCTCCACACCCACGTAGACGAACAGGCAGGCCACGCCCAGCCACAGGTGCGGGAAGTGGAAGATGCTGCCGCGCGCCGCGCCGGCCGGCACCGCGTTGGCCTCCTCGGCGCGGATTTCCGGCAGCGGCGAGAACAGGATGCCCACCGCGGCCAGCAGCAGCAGGCTGGACATCACCACGTAGAAGCCGCGGATGCTGCCGGCGAAGTCGGTCAGCAGCGCGTCGCGGGTGGCCGGGTCGGCGGCGGCGGCCTCCGCCGCCAGGTCGCCCACGCCGTGCAGCACCAGCGAACCGAGCAGCAGCGGCGCCAGGATGCCGGCCACCTTGTTGCAGATGCCCATCACCGCGATGCGGCGCGCGGCGGTGTCGATCGGGCCGAGGATGGAGATGTAGGGATTGACCGAGGTCTGCAGCAGCGCCATGCCGCCGCCCAGCACGAACAGGCTGGCCAGCGCGCCGCCGAACACCCGCCAGGTGGCGAACTGGCCGAACGCCAGCGCGCCGGCCGCCATCACGCACAGGCTCAGCGCCAGTCCCTTCTTCATGCCGGTGCGGCGCAGGATCCACGAGGCCGGCAGCGCCAGGAAGAAGTACGACAGGTAGAAGACCATCAGCACCAGGAAGGCCGCGATCTCGCTGACGTCGAACGCCAGTTGCACGAACGTGATCAACGGCCCGTTGAGCCAGGTGAAGAAGCCCAGGATGAAGAACAGCAGCCCGATGATGGCGATCGAGCTGGCGTAGCGCGCGCCAGGTGTTGCGGTCATGCGAGTCCCCTCGTGGTCTAGCCCGTCGTGGCCGGGCCCGCGGACCCGGTGAGGGTACAACGTTGTCATAGATTCTCCCGACGGACCACTACCCCGGGAACCGGCGGCGGCTCCGGACGGGCTTCGTGCGACTCAAAATATCCCGCAACGCAACATAACACCGTATGGAACTTACGTTTCAGGGCCCGAAAATCGGCTTTTTATTCGCACTTGTGCTGCCAATTGCATGGCTGGCCACAAGATCGTTCCGCACATGGCGCGATTGAGGCCATTCCCATGCCACTTTCGCTGCCGGGTTGTTGACAACGTTGTCAACACACTTCCACACTCCGGCCGCATCGGAGCCCACCGGGTTTTCCGCGCCGCGAACATGTTGGGGAGACGTGTGGTCGCCATCGCCAATCCATTGCCCACGGATGCCGTGAACCGCGCAGGCGACGCCTTCATCGCCGCCGACGTGGGCGGCACCCACGTGCGCGTGGGCCTGGTGCGCGGCAGGGCCGATCCGGGCCAGCCCATCGGCGTGCTCGCCTACCGCCAGTACGCCTGCGCCGAACACCCGGGGCTGGCCGCGATCCTGGAAGACTTCATCGCCGGCCTCGGCGGCGTGCGGGTGGTGCGCGGCGTGATCGCCAGCGCCGGCTACGCGCTGGACGACGGCACGGTCATCACCAACAACCTGCCCTGGCGACTGTCGCTGGCCGAGATCCGCGGCCGGCTGGGCTTCGACGACTTCCGCCTGGTCAACGATTTCGAAGCCGTAGCGCACGCCGCCGCGCAGATCGACGCCAGCCAGGTGCTGCACCTGGCCGGCCCGGCGACAGCGCCGGCCGGTCCGGTGCTGATCCTGGGCCCGGGCACCGGCCTGGGCGCGGCGGTGTGGATCCCGGCCGGCAGGCGCGCCGTGGTGCTGGCCACCGAGGCCGGCCAGGCCGCCCTGGCCACCGGCACGCCGCTGGAAATGGCGCTGCTGGCCGAGATGCAGAAGACCCGCGCGCACGTGCCGACCGAGCACGCGCTGTCCGGCCCCGGCCTGCTGAACCTGCACGCCGCGCTGCGCGCCGTGCGCGGCGCCGCGCCCTCGCCCTACGCGCATCCCGGCCAGGTCACCGCCGCCGCGCTGTCCGGCGAGGACCCGCTGGCGCGCGAGACGCTGGAAGTGTTCTGCGGCCTGCTGGGCAGCGTGGTCGGCGACATGGCCCTGCTGTACGGCGTGCAGGGCGGCGTGTACCTGGCCGGCGGGGTGCTGCCGAAGATCCGCGAATTCCTGCCCGGCAGCGATTTCGTGCCGCGGTTCCTCAACAAGGGATCGATGCGCGAGGCGCTCGAACGCATCCCCGTGAAGCTGGTCGAGCACGGACAACTGGGGGTGGTCGGCGCCGCCCGCTGGTACCTGGACCAGGGCGACCGGGACTGAAGAAAAAAGAAGGAAAGCGCCGGCACAGGCGCGGGCAACAACGGGCAAGCACAGCGCGCCCGGGCGGTAACGAAGCACCAGGCACGGCGTAACGCGGAAGCGCGGGCCGCCGGAATCCAAACAATGATGGGAGAGACATCATGAAACACCGCAAGACCGTACTATCCGCCGCCATCGTGACGTGCCTGGGCTTCGCCGCGCACGCGCAGGCCCAGCAAGCCGCCGCACCGGCCGAGGGCGCGCAGGCCACCGAGCTGGACCGCGTGACCGTGGTCGGCATCCGCGGCAGCCTGAAGCAGGCGCTGGACACCAAGCGCGACGCGGACGCCATCGTCGACGTGGTCACCGCCGAGGACGTGGGCAAGTTCCCCGCCACCAACGTGGCCGAGGCCATCACCATCATCCCCGGCGTGACCATCGACAAGGCCTTCGGCCAGGGCGAGAAGGTCAGCATCCTGGGCACCGACCCGGCGCTCAACCGCACCGTGCTGAACGGCCAGACCGTGGCCTCGGCCGACTGGTTCATCACCGACCAGCCGGGCCGCACCTTCAACTACTCGCTGCTGGCGCCGCAACTGGTCAGCAAGGTCGAGGTCTACAAGTCGCCGGAAGCGCACATCGACGAAGGCTCGATCGGTGGCACCGTGATGATCTCCACCCGCAAGCCGCTGGACCTGGACCGCACCACGATCTCCGGCGCGGTCAGCTACCTGCACAACGACCGCATCGGCGACGGCGATCCCTCTATCTCCGGCCTGTTCGGCTGGAAGAACCAGGGCGGCACCTTCGGCGTGATCGTCTCGGCGCAGCGCTCGGAAGAGAGCATCCGCCGCGACGGCGTGGAGTCCTACGGCACCGTCACCGGCCGCTCCTACATCGTCGGCGGCGACCCGGCCAACAACTCGCCCAACTCCATCACCACCACCACCACCAACTGGGCCACCGACCCGCCGACCACCATGCCGCCGAGCTGCGTGGGCGCCTGCGCCACCACCCTGCTGGCCAACCCGGACGCGGTGACGCCCAACTCGATCAGCGCCCACTACTTCGAGCAGCAGCGCAAGCGCGACACGCTGTCGGTGGCGCTGCAGTTCAAGCCGCACGACAAGCTGGACATCGAGTTCAACGCGCTCGACGTCAAGGCCAACTACGACAACATCAGCCACTCCATGTTCGCCTTCAACGGCAACGTCTGGAACTCGCTGGGCGGCATGACCGACCTGACCGTGGACGGCGGCGTGATCACCAAGGCCTCGTTCCGCAACGCGCTGACGGTCTACGACCTGATCAACCGCCAGGCCACGGTGGACACCGATTCCTACGACCTGAAGCTGACCTGGAAGGACGAGGGCTGGTTCGCCTCGGCCCACGCCGGCACGTCCAAGGCCACCGGCGGCACCGGCCGCCAGGTGTTCGGCGAGTTCCTCAACAAGGCCAACTACAGCTACGACCTGACCGGCTCCACGCCCACGCTGAACTTCTCCGGCTACCAGCGCGATCCCATCGCCGACGTCGCCACCCACTTCGCGCCGGGCTATGCGGGCAGCCCGTTCAACGATCCCTCGGCCTATCGTTTCGACGGCGGCGGCCCGGCCGGCGGCTGGCACACCAATCCGCCCAGCGCCACCAACTGGAGCCCGGGCTGGGGCGGCAACATCGTCACCAAGCCGACCCGCGACGAGGAGAAGTACGCGCAGGCCGACTTCGGCATCCTGCTGGATTCGCCGATCTACCAGATCCGCTTCGGCCTGAAGCGCCGCGAGCACGAGACCGGCCAGTCCATGGCGGGCGTGTCGCTGGCCTCGATCAAGGGCTACGGCGACCTGACCGCCGACCAGTTCTCGCCGCGCTCGCTGCCCGGCAACTACCTGAGCGGCTTCGGCAACGTGGGCGACCTCAACTCGCGCTTCATGATCGACGGCTGGGCGCTGGCCGACTACATCCTCAGCGGCGACTGGCTGGCGCCGTGGCAGACCATGCCCACGCCCAGCACCTTCAACGATCCCTCGTTCGCCGCCAACACCTGGACCGTCACCGAGGACGTCAACGCCGCCTACGTGCAGGCCGACTACAGCGCCGACCGCCTGCGCGGCAACTTCGGCGTGCGCTTCGTGCAGACCGAGTCCAACAGCATGGGCTACGCCTGCTCGGTGAACGTCAGCCCCTGCCCGGCCACCGGCTACGCGCCGACCAGTGTCAAGAAGAAGTACAGCGACGTGCTGCCGAACGTGAACCTGGCGTTCGACCTGACCGATAGCGTGGTGCTGCGCGGCTCGGCGGCGAAGGTGATCTCGCGCCCGAACTACGGCGACATGTCCAGCTACCTGTGGCTGGGCGACCAGACCCGCACCGGCGGCGGCGGCAACCCGGACCTGGATCCGTACGAGTCCACCAACCTGGACTTCTCGGCCGAGTGGTACTTCAACGAGAACGCGATCCTGGCCGGCACGCTGTTCCACAAGAAGGTGGACAACTACATCCTGGTCACCACCCAGAAGGAGACCCACTTCAACCAGGCGGACGGCCGCGACACCGAGTACGACGTGTCGCGCCCGAACAACGCCGGCGGCGCCAAGATCCAGGGCTTCTCGGCCGCGTTCCAGACCAGCTTCGACAACGGCCTGGGCATCCTCGCCAACTACACCTACGCCGACGCCAAGGCCGACAACGGCAGCCACCTGCCGTTCAACTCCAAGAACCAGGTCAACGTCAGTCCGTTCTTCGAGAACGACCGCTTCAGCGCGCGCGTGACCTACTCCTGGCGCTCGAAGTACTACACGCAGGTGGATCGCGGCAACTACCTGGTCACCGACGACTACGATTCGCTGGACGCCAGCTTCTCGTACCGGATCAACGACCACCTCAGCCTGGGCCTGGACGGCATGAACCTGCTGGACAGCGAATACCGCTCCTACGCCGAGGTCCCGGGGGTCGAGAACACCGAGATGCTGGTGCGCGGCCTGTACCGCACCGGCCGCCGCATCATGGCGTCGGTCCGGTTCCAGTTCTGATCCATCCCGAGGCAAGGCGGTAATCGTCGTTCCCCTCCACGGGCCTGGACTTGTCCGGGCCCGTTTTTTTTGGGCACCCTGCCCCGTCGAACACGAGGTCTCCATGACACGATCCTTCGCACGCCGCGGCCTGGCCGCACTGGCGCTGGCCGTGCCGCTGCTGCTGGCGGCCGGCTGCACTCCCACCCCGCACGCGGCCGCAGACGGCGCCGTCGCCGAAACCGCCACCGCCGCCGCGCCGTTGCTGACGCCGCTGCCCGCCATGCTGGCGCCTGCACCCGGGCAATTCGTCCTGGACGCGCAGACGCCGGTCTACGCCTCCGGCGACGCCGCCGCGCGCGTGGCCGGCCAGTTCATCGCCTATCTGCAAGTCGCCGGCCGGCCGGCACCGACGCTGGTCGAGGGCGAAGGCAAGGGCGGCATCCGCTTCGTGCTGGACGAAGCCGCGCAGGCAGGGCCGGCCGAAGGCTACGTGCTGGACGTCGGCGCCGACGGCGTGACGGTCAAGGCCGGCCACGAGGCGGGCCTGTTCTACGGCGCGGTCACCCTGTGGCAACTGGCCACCCAGGGCGAGGGCGCGCGCGCGGTGCTGCCCGCACTGCGCATCGAGGACGCGCCGCGCTTCGGCTGGCGCGGCTTCATGCTGGATTCGGCGCGCCACTTCTGGAGCGTGGACGAGGTCAAGCGCGTGATCGACGCGATGGCGCTGCACAAGCTCAACACCTTCCACTGGCACCTGACCGACGACCAGGGTTGGCGCGTGGAGATCAAGCAGTACCCGAAGCTCACCGGCATCGGCGGCTGCCGCATCCCCTCCGGCGACGGCGGCAAGGACCCGGAGACCGGCGCACCGCGCCCGTACTGCGGCTACTACACCCAGGACCAGATCCGCGAAGTGGTGAAGTACGCCGCCGAGCGCCACATCACCGTGGTGCCGGAAGTCGACGTGCCCGGCCACGCCACCGCCGCGATCGCCGCGTACCCGGAACTGGGCACGATCGACACGCCGCTGGTGCCGTCCAACGAATGGGGCGTGTTCCCCAACCTGTTCAACACCGAGGAAGGCACGCTGCGCTTCCTGGAGAACGTGATCGCCGAGATGGTCCCGCTGTTCCCCGGCACCTATTTCCACATCGGCGGCGACGAGGCGGTCAAGGACCAGTGGGAAGCCTCCGCGCGCGTGCAGCAGCGCATGCGCGAGGCCGGCGCCCGCACCGAGATGGAGATGCAGGGGCTGCTGGTCGAGCGGTTGGAGAAATTCCTCGCCGGCCACGGCAAGCGCCTGATCGGCTGGGACGAGATCCTGGAGAGCAAGCTGCCGGCCGAGGCCACGGTGATGTCGTGGCGCGGCACCGAAGGCGGCCTGCAGGCCGCGCGCCAGGGCCACGACGTGGTGATGTCGCCGTCCAACAAGACCTACCTGGACTACCTGCAGACCGCCTCGCCGAACGAGCCGCCCGGCCGCCCGGCCCTGATCACGCTGCAGGACATCTACGCCTTCGAGCCGGTGCCCGCCGATCTGGAGCAGAACCAGCGCCACCACATCCTCGGCCTGCAGGCCAACCTGTGGACCGAGCACACGCGCAGCTTCGCGCGCCTGCAGCACCACATGTTCCCGCGCCTGGCCGCGGTGGCGGAGACCGGCTGGACGCCGGTGGAGAAGAAGGATTTCGCCGGTTTCACCGCGCGCCTGCCCGCGCTGATCGCGCGCTACGACGCGCTCGGCCTGGGCTACGCGAAGACGCCGTTCGAAGCGATGATCGCGGTCGAGGACGACCGCAAGGCCGGCACCGCGAAGGTCGCGCTGTCCAATCCGCTCGACTATCCCGTGCACTACACCACCGACGGCAGCGAGCCCACCCCGGCCTCGCCGGCGTTCGGCGCGCCGCTGGGGGTGAAGCTGCCGGCCACCGTGCGCGCCGCCGCCTTCGCCGACGGGCGCGCGCTGGCACCGGCCGCCACGTTCGAGCTGACCCCGGCCTCACTGCTCAGCCGCACCGACGAAGCGCTGTCGATCTGCCCCGACGCCGGCCGCCTGCTGCTGCGGCTGGAAGACGACGGCCCGGCCGAAGGCGAGCGCGCCATCTTCAACGCGACCATCTTCTATCCGTGCTGGCAGTGGAACCAGGCCGACCTGGACGGCATCGCCTCGGTCCGGGTGCGCGCCGGGCGCATTCCCTACTACTTCCAGTTGGCGCACGACGAACCCAACCGCAGGTTCGAGCCGGCGAAGACGCCGCACGGCGAGTTGCAGGTGCTCGGCGGCGGCTGCCAGGGCCGCATGCTGGCGGAAGTGCCGCTGCCGGCGGCGCCGGGCGCGGATGGTTTCCTGGAGCTGGACGCCCCGCTGCCCACCGGCACCGGCGGCCGGCAGGACCTGTGCCTGCGCTTCACCGGCGACACGCGCCCGCAGATGTGGGTGCTCGACCGCGCCACCCTGCAACCGCGCTGAGCGGTGGCGGGAAGATCAGCGGGGAAGAAGAAGCCGGGCCTGGCCCGGCTTCTTCGTTGGCGGGCTCAGCGGCGCGCCGGCCACAGCCAGGCGTCGATGGCCAGCAGCAGGCCGCGCAGCGGCGTGAGCACCGTCGCCAGCCCGGCCAGCGCGCCCAGGGTGTTGGCCAGCGCATCGCGGGGATCGGCCATGCGGGTGGCGGTCAGGGCGCCCTGGGCGAATTCCAGCCCGATGCCCAGCCCGACCAGCAGCGCCGCCGCAACGACGCAGCCGCGGCGCGCGGCGAAGAGCTGCACCGCGGCCGCCGACAGCAGCGCATAGGCGAGGAAGTGCTCGACCTTGTCGCCGCCCTCGGGCACCGGTGGCAGACCGCTCAGGTTGACCAGCGACAGCACGATCACCGCGGCGACCGCGGCCAGCCACAGGCCCAGCCACAGGCGCGGACGGCGGAACGGCTTGAGCGCGAGCACGCCGCTCACAGCCGCCAGCTCAGGTCGTTGAGAAGGAAGGCCGCGCTGAATTCCACATCGCGCTCGAAGCCCATCAACTGGAAGCGCTCGCCCATCTCGCTGGGCAGGGTCAGCCGCTTGGCCTCGTTGCGCAGCCGCAGCAGGGTGGCTTCGCTGGCGCGCGCCTCGGCCTCGGCCAGGCGGTCCTGCAGCCCGTTGCCGAGCAGGAAGCTCGCCTGCGTGGCGTAGCCGGACAGGTCGAAGCCGGCGCCGGTGCCCGCTTCGGCCAGCGCGGTGAAGTCCACCGAAGCGGTCAGGTCCTGCAGGCCCGGCCACAGGTAGGCATCGGCGTGCACGCGATGGCGGTAGAACGCGCGCAGCGTGCCGGTGTCGCGCTCGGGCAGGTAGAACTCGCGGCGCGGATGGCCGTAGTCGGCGAACAGCATGGCGCCCTTGTCCAGCCCGCCCATCACCGCCTGCAACCAGTACGGCAGTTGCGACAGCAGTTCCGAGCGGTAGCCGTCGGGGAAAGACCGCTCCAGGTAGCGCTCGACGTGGCGCACCGCCGCCGTCAGCAGGGCATCGGCAGGCCGGTCACTGCGCACTAAGCCGCCCTGCCCGTCCAGCGCCACGCATTCCTCGTACACCTCGCCCTCGCGCAGCGTGAACCGCGGCGTGGGCAGGGCGTCGATCACCTCGTTGGCGAACAGCACACCGTCCCATCGCGCCTCCGGCGGACGGTCCAGCCATTCCACCAGGTCGAACACCGGCGGGATCAGGCGTTCACCCAGCCGTTCGCGCTGGCGTTCGCGCAGGTCCGCGCTCGGCTCCAGGATCGCGTAGCGCGACGGCAGCGCGTCCAGTTCCAGCAACCGCTTCAGCATGATCTCGGCGAACGCGCCGCTGCCGCCGCCGATCTCCAGGAATCCGGCCTCCGGCCCCAGCCGCTGCAGCACCGGGGCGACCGCCTGCGCCACGCAGCCGGCGAACAGCGGCCCCAGTTCCGGCGCGGTGGTGAAATCGCCCGCTGCGCCGAACTTGGTGCTGCCGGCGCTGTAGTAGCCCAGCCCGGGTGTGTACAGGCAGCGCTCCATGTAACGTGAGAAGGGGATCGCGCCGCCCTGGGCGGCGATCTCGGCGCGGATCAGCGCCGCCAGTTCGCCGCTCAGGCGCAGCGCGTCGTCGTCGGGGAGGGGGAAATCGGCCTGCATGGGGCACCGGGGAGAGTCCGGCGCCATTGTACGGGCCGCTGGCGCCGTGCCGGCGCCCTGCATAGAATCGTGACGCACAGCAGCAACGGACACGCCATGACCTATTGCGTCGGCATCGAAGTCAACGAAGGCCTGGTCTTCGCCGCGGACACCCGCACCAGCGCCTCGTTCGACGATGTGCGCGTGTACCGCAAGATGCATGTGTTCGAATGGCCGGGCGAGCGCGTGTTCGTCATCATGTCCGCCGGCAACCTCGCCACCACCCAGTTGACCATCTCGCGCCTGCAGCGCGACGCCGACGACCCTAGCGCCAGGCACAGCCTGCGCACCTTCTCGCACCTGTACGAAGTGGCCGAGTACGTCGGCGAGACGCTCGTCGCCAGCCAGGTGCGGGTGAAGGACGAGGCCCAGCAGAGCGGCGTCAACGTGCAGTCCACGCTGATCCTGGGCGGCCAGATCGCCGGCGAGCGCCCCGGCCTGTACATGGTCTATCCGCTGGGCAACTGCATCGCCACCTCGCCGGAGACCCCGTACCTGCAGATCGGCGAATCCAAGTACGGCAAGCCCATCCTGGACCGCATCATCCGTCCGGAGACCTCGCTGGAGGACGCCGCCCGTTGCGCGCTGGTGTCGCTGGATTCCACCATCCGCTCCAACCTCTCGGTCGGCATGCCCATCGACATGGCCATCCTGCGCGCCGGCGACCTGAAGATCAGCCAGCGCATGCGCCTCGAAGCGGACACGCCCCTGTACTCCGAGATCCACGACACCTGGTCGCGCAAACTGGAAGCCGCCGTGCACAGCCTGCCGCGCTTCCCCTGGGAACCGCAGCGCGAACCCGAAGAAACGCCCGCCTCCGTCCCCGCCATGCCGCCCCGCCGCGCGCCCTCGCGCCAGGACCCCGGCGACGCGCAAGGCCAGCAATAACCCCGCTTTGCCGTAGGAGGGGCCGACCAGCCATCCGGCTGTTGAAAGCCAGCCCCGACCGGAAAAGCAAAATGCCTTTTCGCCACGGATCACGCGGATGAAGCGTGGATGCTTTATCCGCGTCCATCTGTGTTCATCCGTGTCATCCGCGGCAAAGAGATGAAGCCGTTTTGCGTACGGTCGCGACTTGTGTCGCTCCTACAGCCACGGCCATGCCCGCAGCGCGCTCAGCCGTGGAAATACCCTTCGGCGATGGCCGTATGCAGCGCGCCCAGGTGCATCTGGATCTGGTCCATGAACTGCGCGGGGTCGCGCGTCGCCAGCACCGCCGGGTCGGCGTTGCGGGTCAGGCCGATCACGCGGTTGAGGTGGCGGTCCACGCCCGGGCGCGGCGGCATCGCCGGCAGCACGCTCTGCGCGCGCGACAGGCAGAAATGCACGCTGCGCGGGAACTCGTTGTTCTGCAGCAGGAAGCGCAGCGCCAGTTCCGCGGTCACGCGCTGGCGCACGTGGCGGCGGAACATCTGGTAGCCGGCCAGCGAGCGCAGCACGCTCATCCACTGCATGTTCTGGAACGCCTCGCGGTCTTCCTCGTTGCGCGGCGTCAGCAGGCCCGAGGCGCCGGCGTCGATGATGCGGGTGGTCATGTCGGCCTGTTCCAGCGCCGTGCCCAGGCGCAGGAACTGGTAGCCGATGTCGCGGCTGACGTTGGCGCTGAGCAGGCCGGAAACCTTCAGGCAGCCGTCGACGATGCGGTGCAGGAACTCGACCCGGTAACGCCGGCTCAGGCTGCGCTCGCCGTGCGCACCGATGTGCAGGTGCAGGTCGTTGACCGCCTCCCACACGTCCTGCGGCAGGCTGTCGCGGATGCTGCGCAGGATCTCGCGCGCCGAATCCACCGACACCCGCAGCGACGACGGATTGCGCTCGTCCAGCAGCATGAAGCGGATCACGTCCACGTCGCCCGCGTCGTCGCCGGCTTCGGGGAAGCACGCCTCGAAGTGGGGCCCCGCGCCCACCGTGTCGATCATGGGCCGCCAGGCGAAGCGCACCGAGCGCGGCATGTCCAGTTGCAACTGGCTGCCCACGCCGACCAGCCGCGCGGTGTTCTCGGCGCGCCGCACGTAGCGGCTGAACCAGTACAGGTTGTCGGCCACGCGCGAGAGCATCAGCCGGCCTCCCCGTCCGCGTCGTCGGACAGATCGACCACCCAGGTGTCCTTGGCGCCGCCGCCCTGCGAGGAATTGACCACCAGCGAGCCCTTCACCATCGCCACGCGGGTCAGGCCGCCGGTGGTGACGTAGGTGTCCTGGCGCGAGAGGATGAACGGGCGCAGGTCGATGTGCCGCGGCGACGGTCCCTGATTGGTGACGATGGGCGCGGTGGACAGCGACAGCGTGGGCTGGGCCATGTAGTTGCGCGGGTCGGCCTCGATCAGCGCCCTGAACTTCTCGCGCTGGCGCTTGGTCGAGCGCGGCCCGATCAGCATGCCGTAGCCGCCGGACTCGTTGGCCGGCTTGACCACCAGCTTGTCCAGGTTCTCCAGCACGTACTTGCGCTCCTTCGCGTTGTGGCACAGGTAGCTGGGCACGTTGGGCAGGATCGGTTCCTCGCCCAGGTAGTACTTGATCATCTTCGGCACGTAGGCGAACACCACCTTGTCATCTGCCACGCCAGCGCCCGGCGCGTTGGCCAGCGCCACCTTGCCGGCGCGCCAACTGCGGATCAGCCCCGGCGCACCGAGCACCGAATCGGGGTGGAACACCTCCGGGTCGATGAACAGGTCGTCGACGCGCCGGTAGATCACGTCCACCCGCTTGGGCCCGTACACCGTGCGCATGTAGGTGCAGTCGTCGTCGGCGACGAACAGGTCGCTGCCCTCGACCAGTTCGATGCCCATCGCCTGCGCCAGGTAGGCATGCTCGAAGTAGGCGCTGTTGAACACGCCCGGCGTCAGCAGCGCGATCACTGGCGTGTCGCCGGGGCGCGGCGACAGCGCGGCCAGGGTGTCGTAGAGCTGGCTGGGGTATTCGTCCACCGGCAGGATCGAGCTGGTCCCGAACAGCTCCGGGAACACCCGCTTGGCCACCATGCGGTTCTCCAGCATGTAGCTGACGCCGCTGGGGATGCGCAGGTTGTCCTCCAGCGCGTACAGGGTGCCGTCGCCGTCGCGCACCAGGTCGCTGCCGCAGATGTGCGCCCACACGCCCAGCGGCGGCGCGATGCCGACGCACTGTTCGCGGAAATTCACCGAGTCCTTCAGCAGCATCGCCGGGAACACCTTGTCCCTGACGATCTTCTGCTCGCCGTAGATGTCGCCGATGAACAGGTTGAGCGCGCGCATGCGCTGCTTCAACCCGGCCTCGGTGCGCTGCCATTCGCTCAGCGGGATGATGCGCGGGATCAGGTCGAACGGCAGCGTGCGGTCGACGTTGCGGCCGTCGGAGTACACGGTGAAGGTGATGCCCTGCACGCGCGCCACCACGTCGGCGGCGAGCTGGCGTTCGGCGATTTCGCGGCCGGACAGCCCGGCCAGGTATTCGACCAGCCGGCGTGCGGCGGGACGCGGCCGCCCGTCGGCCTGGATCAGTTCGTCGAAGGTGGTGGTGCGGTACTTCGCCCAGTCCATTCGCCCTTTCCGCTCCACCCGGCGGGCGCATCCCGCCAAGGGTGATGCGTCGCAACATGCCCGTAAGCGTGCACTGCGTCAAGCATTGCCAACGCGCTGCCGTCCGGAGCACATTGGCGCGATTGTGCGCGCCGGCGCGGCCGGCATGGCGCCCTGCCCAGGAGACCCGCATGGCGGACGTCCGCCCCGATCCCAGCCACACTGGCCACCGCGTCGCGCTGGTCACCGGCGCCGCGCGACGCGTGGGCGCGGCCATCGCGCGCCGCCTGCATGCCGACGGCCACGACGTGGCGCTGCATTACCGCGCCTCGGCCGCCGAGATGCAGGCGCTGGCGGCGGAACTGGAAGCACTGCGCCCGGACAGCGCGTTCGCTCTGCAGGCGGACCTGCGCGAATTCGACCGCTTGCCGGAACTGGTGGCGCGGACGGTGGGCCGCTTCGGCCGGCTCGATGCGCTGGTCAACAACGCGTCGGCGTTCTATCCCACGCCGGTCGGCACGGCGACGCCGGCGCAGTGGGACGAGCTGTTCGCCGCCAACGCGCGCGCGCCGTTCTTCCTGGCCCAGGCCGCGGCGCCGCACCTGCAGGCGGCAGGCGGCGCCATCGTCAACATCGCCGACATCTACGCCGAGCGGCCGCGCGCCGACCTGGCGATCTACGCCGCGTCGAAGGCCGCGCTGCTGGCGCTGACGCGCGGCCTGGCGGTCGCGCTGGCGCCGGCCGTGCGCGTCAATGCTGTGTCCCCCGGCGCGATCCTGTGGCCGGACGCGGGCATCGACCCCGCGGTGCAGGCGGCGCTGTTGGCGCGCACCCCGCTGGGGCGGACCGGCGAACCGGACGACATCGCCGCGACCGTGGCCTGGCTGCTGGACGATGCGGCCGGCTATGTCACCGGGCAGGTGATCCACGTCGATGGCGGGCGCGCACTGGGTTGAGCACGTCGAGCCTTGCGCGCGATCGGGGTGACGCGCGACCGCATGGGTTGCTCATCGTGACCGGCGCGGACGGCATGGTGCCCATGTTGTCGAAGGGCGATATCGGCGCGGGTAACTCCGCGTCGCGCTGCGGGAGCGTTGTGGGAGCGACGTCAGTCGCGACACGCGCCGCGGGGTAGGCGATAGGGATGAAGCACATGACCTGCCCCACCATCCCGATGACTCCGCCATCCCGATGAGGACACGGCACTGCATGCCCGCCGGCCGCTTGCATGTCGGTGGATCCACGACGAGGGCGCATGCCGCATGAAGTCGTCATCCCGGCGCAGGCCGGAACCCGACGGCTTGCCGCTTTGCGGGCGTTGACGGGCCGCGTGAAAAGCAAAAGCACTGCGGCCCGGCCTGCGGCGGGACGACGGGCCACGGATACCGCCGAACCGGTTGGACTGGCTGGATAGGTCGGATCGCTGGACCGTTCGGTCGTTCGATCGTTGGAGTCGGATCGACCTGATCGGCCAGCAACCCGATCAGGCAGCCTGCGCGCGCCTACTCGAACGGCACCGACTGCGGCGGCGCGTTGTGTTCGGGATGGTCGCGCCACAGCGCAGCGAGCGTCCGCCCGCTGCGCGGATCGACCATGCCGGGCGCGATGTCCGCCAGCGGCAGCAGCACGAAGGCGTGTTTCAGCTCCTCGCGCGGCAGGCGCAGATTGCCCGGCCCCTGCAGCACCAGGTCGTCGTAGAACACGATGTCGATGTCCAGCGTGCGGTCGGAGAAGCGCGGCCCGCTGCGGTCGCGCCCGTGCGCGTCTTCCAGCGCGTGCAGCCAGTCGTTCAACGCGAGCGGGTCCAGGTCGCTTTCGATCACCGCGGCCGCGTTGAGGAAGTCGGTGCCGTCGAAGCCCACCGAGCGCGTACGGTAGACCGGCGACAGCATCAACTCGCCGAAGCGTTCGCGCATCGCCGCCACGGCGGCGCGCAGGTGGCGTTCGGGCTCGACGTTGCTGCCCAGGCTCAGGTAAGCGGTTCCCATGGCGTCAGTCCGGGCGGGTGCCGCGCTCGATCAGCACGCCGACGTTGCGCGCGCCGGTGACCGCGCCGGGCTTGCTCAGCTTCAGCCGCACCCAGACCACGCCGAACTCGTCGCGCACGATCTGCGCGCAGCGCTCGGCCAGGGTCTCCACCAGGCCGAAGTGCGACTCCTCGACGAAGGAGATCAACCGCTTCGACACCGCCTTGTAGTCCAGCGTGTGCGCGATGTCGTCGCTGGCCGCGGGCACGCGGTTGTCGAAGGCCATCTCCACGTCCAGCGCCACGGTCTGGCGGATCTCCCGCTCCCAGTCGTAGATGCCGATGACGGTCTCGATGCGCAGGTCCTCGATGAAAACGGTGTCCATGGGTGAAAGCCGTGATGGGTGATTCGCAGAGCGAAGGCTACGCGGAGTTCCGGCTTTTACCAATCACCGATCCCGGATCGCCCGTCACCGCCGGCAGTTCCGTCATGTCCCAGCGCGCGGCCACCTTCACTTCCGGCGGCACGCGCTGGCCGGCCTGCAACCGCAGTGCGCCGGCGAAGGCGATCATCGCGCCGTTGTCGGTGCACAGCGCCGGGCGCGGGAAGCAGGCGCGGCCGCCGCGCCGGGCGGCCATCTCCTGCAGGCGCGCGCGCAGGCGCTTGTTGGCGCCGACGCCGCCGGCGACCACGATGACGTCGCTGCCGGCCGCGTCCAGCGCGCGCTCGCACTTGATCGCCAGCGTATCGACCACCGCGTCCTCGAAGCCGCGCGCGATGTCGGCGCGGGTCCGTTCCGACTGGTCGCTGTCGCGCCAGGCCAGCAGCACCTGGGTCTTCAGGCCGCTGAAGCTGAAGTCCAATCCCGGCCGGTCGGTCATCGGCCGGGCGAACCGGTACCGCCCGGGCGTGCCCTGCTCGGCCAGCGCCGCCAGTTGCGGGCCGCCGGGATAGGGCAGGCCCATCAGCTTGGCGGTCTTGTCGAAGGCTTCGCCGGCGGCGTCGTCCAGGGTCTCGCCCAGCAGCCGGTAACGGCCGATGGCGTCCACGGCCACCAGTTGGGTATGCCCGCCGGAGACCAGCAGGGCCACGAAGGGGGGCTCGGGCGGATCGTCTTCCATCAGCGGGGCCAGCAGGTGGCCTTCCATGTGGTGCACGCCCACCGCCGGCACGTCCAGCGCCCAGGCCAGGGAACGGGCCACGCCGGCCCCGACCAGCAGCGCGCCGACCAGCCCCGGGCCGGCCGTGTAGGCCACCCCGTCCAGGTCGGCGGTGGCCAAGCCGGCCTCGGCCAGGGTCTGGCGGATCAGCGGCAGCAGCTTGCGCACGTGGTCGCGGCTGGCCAGTTCCGGCACCACGCCGCCGTATTCGGCGTGCAGGGCGATCTGGCTGTAGACGGCGTGGGCGCGCAGGCCGGCCGCGCCGGGCAGGCCGGTGTCGTAGACGGCCACGCCGGTTTCGTCGCAACTGGTTTCGATGCCGAGGACTCTCATGGCCGGGATCTGGGGCTGTAGGGGCGGGAGGGCAAGCCGGGCCGCTGCCGGGGGTGGGTTGCAGCGGCGGCTCCGGCCGCTATAATACGCGGCTCACCCGGCGTGGCCGGGCCGCTTACACCATCGAGATCATGTATGCCCAGCGTCAAAGTCCGCGAAAACGAGCCGTTTGAGTTTGCGCTGCGTCGCTTCAAGCGCACCTGCGAAAAGGCCGGCGTCCTGGCCGAAACCCGCAAGCGCGAGTTCTACGAGAAGCCGACCCAGGAGCGCAAGCGCAAGGCCGCCGCCGCGGTGAAGCGCCAGTTGCGCCGCAGCTCGCGCGACGTCACCAAGCGCCAGCGCCTGTACTGAGCCGCGTCGCTTCGCGAGAAGCCGGCACGCGCGAGCGTCGCCGGCTTTTTGTGTTTCTGGGAGGCGGGGAATGGAGGGACGCCGGGAACGAAGGTTCCCCCAGCGCCGCGCCTCCTCCCGCATACTTGCAGCCCCCGTTCCCCATTCCCGGTCCCCGCAGTTATGAGCCTGAAACAGCAACTCACCGACGACATGAAGGCCGCGATGAAGGCCGGCGAGAAGGACCGCCTGGGCGTGATCCGGCTGATCAACGCCGCGATCAAGCAGCGGGAAGTCGACGAGCGCATCGAACTGGACGACGCCGCCGTGCTGGCCGTGCTGGAGAAGATGGTCAAGCAGCGCAAGGATTCGGTCAGCCAGTACGAGGCCGCCGCCCGCGAGGACCTGGCCGCCATCGAGCGCGCCGAAATCGCGGTGATCGACGCCTACCTGCCGGCAAAGCTGGGCGAGGCCGAGATCCTGGCCGCCATCGAGGCCGCCATCGCCGAGACCGGCGCGTCCGGCCCGGCCGACATGGGCAAGCTGATGGGCGTGCTGAAGCCGCGCCTGGCCGGCCAGGCCGACATGGGCCAGGTGTCGGCGCTGATCAAGAAGAAGCTCGCCGGCTGACGCCGCCAAAGCCCCTGCAGGAGGGGCTTCAGCCCCGACCGCACGCCCCACCTATCACCTGACCCTCTGGGTGCTCCGACGACGGATGCCCCTGCTCCACTGCGCACGTCGGGATCGCGGACAAACCGCCTGGGGCCCAAGCAGATCGGGATGGAGAGCTTCGGGGCTGAAGCCCCTCCTACAGTGCGGCGTGCACGGCCGCCCGGGGCTTCGGCGCCGGCGGTAGAATCCGGGGCATGCACACGTCCCGCATCGCGCTCCGTTCCGCCACGCCGGCGGACATCCCGCTGATCCTCGATCTCATCCGCGGCCTGGCCGAATACGAAAAGCTGGCGCACGAGGCCGTCGCCACCCCGGCCCTGCTGGAACAGCACCTGTTCGGCCCGCGGCCGGCGGCCGAGGTGGTCATCGCCGAACTGGACAAGCAGCCCGTCGGCTTCGCCCTGTTCTTCGTCAGCTTCTCCACCTTCATGGGCCTGCCGGGCCTGTATCTGGAAGACCTGTTCGTGCGCCCGGAACACCGCGGCGCCGGCGTCGGCAAGCGCCTGATGGCGCACCTGGCGCGGCTGGCGGTGGAGCGCGGCTACGGCCGTTTCGAGTGGTCGGTGCTGGACTGGAACGAACCGGCGATCCGCTTCTACCGCAGCCTCGGCGCGGTGGGCATGGACGAATGGACGGTGCAGCGCGTGACCGGCGACGCGCTGAAGGCGCTGGCACAGGCGTGAGCGCCACCGCCCGCCCCTCCTAACGCCGTCCTGACGCCGCGCGGGCGATGCTGGCGCGGTGAACGACACGCCGCCCCCGCACGACCTGCGCGCGCGCCTGCGACAGGCCGGCGCGCGCGCTTCGCGCAGCCTGCCCGCCGCGCTGCTGCGCCGCTTCGTCGAGACCGACCTGATGACGCAGGCCGCCTCGCTGTCGTTCTATGCGCTGCTGTCGCTGGCGCCGCTGCTGGTCCTGCTGCTGTGGCTGACCGCCTCGCTGTACCCGCCGGCGCAGCAGTCGCTGCTGGACCAGATCGCGCAACTGGCCGGGCCGAGCGCGGGCACCGTCGCCGAGACGGTGATCCGCAACGCCAGCGACCGCCCCGACATCGGCTCGCTGGCGGGCTGGTGGAGCACGGCGCTGCTGTTCGTCGGCGCCACCGTGGTGTTCGCGCAGTTGCAGGGCGCGCTCAACCTGATCTTCCGCACCGATGCGCAGCGCCTGAACGGGCTGGCGGCATGGCTGAAGAAACGTGTGTTCTCGCTGGGCGTAGTGCTGGCCATCGGCTTCCTGCTGGTGGTTTCGATGATCGCCACCACCGCGTTGCAGATCGCGTTCGCGCGGCTGCCCTCACTGCTGCCGGCGATCAGCTACGGCATCACCCTGCTGCTGTACGCGCTGGCCTTCGCCTTCTTCTACCACTACCTGCCGGACCGGCGGGTGGCGTGGCGGCAGGCGTTCCTGGGCGGCGCCATCACCGCGCTACTGTTCGCACTGGGGCGCTACGCCATCGGCCTGTACCTGGCGCAGGCGGCACCGGACAGCGCCTACGGCTCGATGGGCGCGCTGGTCCTGCTGCTGGTGTGGGTGTATTACGCGAGCGTGGTGTTCTTCATCGGCGCGCTGCTGACGGCGGTGATCGATGAAAGGCGGGGAGGGAGGCGGGGAGGGAGGGAGTAAGGAAGTGAGTAGGTAAGGAGGTAAGGGGGAAGAGTGCTTTACTGACTTCCTCACTTCCTTACCTACTCACTTCCTTACTCCTCCTCGCCCCCCAATCCCTGCACTTCGACGTCCGCCCGATGCCCGGATTGAAGCTGTTGGTCGGGTCCAGCCGGCGGTAGAACGCGGCCAGTTCCGGCTTGGCGCGGTACAGGTGGCCGACGTTGTGCTCGGCCGGGTATTCGGCGCCGCGCGCGTCCAGCAGCGCCCACATGCGGTGCTCCAGCGCCAGCGGGTCGGCGCCCTTCCTGACGATGTAGTCCTGGTGGAACACGTGGCAGAAGAAGTGGCCGTAGTACAGCCTGGCCACCAGTGCGTCGCCGATGTCCGGCGGCAGGGTTTCCACCCAGTCGCGGTCGTCGCGGCGCAGCGCCACGTCCAGCGCCACGATGTCCTCGACCGTGGACCGGTGCACCTCGCGGTAGCGCACGGCGGCGCTGGCCACGGCGAAGCGGTGCAGGAAGGCCTTGCGGCCTTCGTCGGCGTCGCATTCGAAGAAGTCGCCTTCCTTCTCCGCGAAGAACGCCTGCAGGAAGGTGCGGGTGGCGTCGCCGTCGCGCGCCGACACCTTCAGCAGCAGGTGGTGTTCGTAGCGGTCGCGATACGTGCGCAGCCGCGGCGGCAGGTGGTCGGGCAGCAGCGCCGTCGCCGCCTGCAACGCCCGGTCGGTGAGCCCGCGCAGGCCCAGGCGTTCGCACCAGCCGTCGATGCGGCTCTTCAGCGCGAACGCCGCCGGCACCCGGCCGGTGCCGAAACGGTCGATCAGCAGGAAGATATCCTTGCCGTAGCGGTCGCCGATGTCGAAGGCATCGCGGTGGATGTATTCGCCCGAGACCGGCAGGCGCTCGAAGGCAGTCAGCAGGTGGCGGCGCACGCCGGTCAGGTCGTCCGGATCGTTGCTGCCCAGGTAGAAGACACGCGCGGCCTCCTGCTCGAACGTGTCCAGCCGCACCGCGAACACCGCCAGCCGGCCCGCGCACCCGGAGGCTTCGTGCAGGCGCGCGGGGTCGGCGTTGTAGCGCGCCGGCGTGGGCGCATCCACCTGGCGCACGTGGTCGGCGTAGCGGTGGTCGCTGGCGGCGCGCCCAGGCTCGTGCGCGATGTCCTCCGGCCGGTAGTCGCCGGCCTGCAGGCGCGCCAGGATTTCATCCGGCGTTGCGCCCAGGTCGATGCCCAGCCGGTTCACCAGCCGCAGCACGCCGTCTTCGCCCACCTGCGCGTACAGCGCCAGCTCGGTATAGGCCGGCCCGCGCCGCACCAGCGCGCCGCCGGAGTTGTTGCATACGCCGCCCAGCACCGAGGCGCCGATGCAGGACGAGCCGATCACCGAGTGCGGCTCGCGCCCCAGCGGCGCCAGCGTCTTCTCCAGCACGTCCAGGGTCGCGCCCGGCAGGCAGACCACCTGGCGCCCGCCGTCGATCACCTGCACGCCGGCCAGGCGCATCGTGCTGACCAGCACGACGCCGCGGTCGTAGTCTCCCCCGTCCGGGGTGGAGCCGCCGGTCAGTCCGGTATTGGCCGCCTGCATCAGCACGATGCGGCCCGCCTCCACCACCGCCTGCAACACCCGCCACAGTTCCAGCAGCGTGCCCGGCCGCACCACCGCCAGCACCGGCCCCTCGCCGAAGCGGTAGCCCCTGCGGAACCGCCGCGTGGCGCGCGCGCCGGCCAGCACCTGCGCCGCACCCACCGCGTCGCGCAGGCGCGCCAGCAGGGCGGCATCGGACAGGGCGGGAGGGACCGTGGGCGCCGCGGTGGACATGCCGCCATGGTAGCGTCCCGGCGGCGACCGGGCCCGCATGGCATCCTATGCGGCCCATGGCCCGCATCCCCGACGCCTTCATCGACGAACTGCTCGCCCGGACGGACATCGTCGAGGTGGTCGGGGCGCGCGTGCCGCTGAGGCGGCAGGGCAAGGAATATTCGGCCTGCTGCCCGTTCCACGACGAGCGCTCGCCCTCGTTCACGGTCTCGCCGACCAAGCAGTTCTACCACTGCTTCGGCTGCGGCGCGCACGGCACCGCGCTGTCGTTCCTGATGAACTACGACCGCCTCGAGTTCCTCGACGCGGTGGAGGAACTGGCGCGCCGCAACGGCATGGAAGTGCCGCGCGAGACCCAGCAGCGCAACCAGAACAACGACACCCGCGACCTGTTCGGCGCACTGGAAGCCGCGGCGCGCTTCTTCCAGCGCCACCTGGAAGGCAGCGACAAGGCGAAGGCGTACCTGGACGGCCGCGGCGTGGACGCGGCCATCCGCACGCAGTTCATGATCGGCTACGCGCCGGACGGCTATTCGGCGCTGAAGGACGCGCTGGGCACCGACGAGCGGCGGATGAAGCTGCTGGACCGTGCCGGCCTGTTCTCCAAGAACGACCGCGGCCACGTCTACGACAAGTTCCGCGACCGGGTGATGTTCCCCATCCACGACCGCCGCGGCCGCGTGATCGCCTTCGGCGGGCGCGTGCTGCAGAAGGACGACGGCCCCAAGTACCTCAACTCGCCCGAGACCGCGCTGTTCCACAAGGGCCGCGAGCTGTACGGCCTGTGGCAGGTGAAGCAGGCCAACCAGAAGATCGCGCGGCTGGTGGTGGTGGAGGGCTACATGGACGTGGTGTCGCTGTTCCAGTTCGGGGTGAAGGAAGCCGTCGCCACGCTGGGCACCGCGACCACGCCGGAGCATGCCGAACTGCTGTTCCGCAACGCGCCGGACGTCTACTTCTGCTTCGACGGCGACGCCGCCGGCCAGCGCGCCGCGTGGCGCGCACTGGAATCGGTGCTGCCGCGGATGAAGGACGGGAGGCAGGCGTTCTTCCTGTTCCTGCCCGACGGCGAGGACCCGGACACCATCGTGCGGCAGGAAGGCGCGGCCGGCTTCGACGCGCGCCTGCAGCAGGCGATGCCGCTGTCGCAGTTCTTCTTCGACGAACTGGCCAAGGACATCAAGCTGACCACGCTGGACGGCAAGGCACGCCTGGCCGAGCGCGCGCGGCCGCTGCTGGCGCAGATTCCCGACGGTGCCTTCGGCGACCTGATGCGCCAGCGCCTGACCGAGATCACCGGCGTGGGCGCGGCGCCGGTCGCGACGAATCCGCCCCCCACCGCCGCCTCGCGCCGCCCGGCTTCCGGCTCACCGGCCAACAGGCCCAGCCTCGTCCGCAGCCTCATCGTGCGCCTGCTGCACAAGCCCGCGCTGGCGCTTTCCATCGAATCCACGCACGGCTTCTCGGCGCTGCGCCTGCCCGGCATGGACCTGCTGCTGGAGCTGATCGCGCTGGTGCACGCGCGGCCCGACATCACCACCGGCGTGCTGCTGGAACATTTCGCCGAGCGCGAAGAAGCCGCCGCGCTGCAGAAGCTGGCGATGCAGGACCTGCCCGGCGACGAGGAAAGCTGGCGCCTGGAGATACTC
Organism: uncultured Pseudoxanthomonas sp.; assembly: GCA_937975725.1. Classification (GTDB taxonomy): domain Bacteria; phylum Pseudomonadota; class Gammaproteobacteria; order Xanthomonadales; family Xanthomonadaceae; genus Pseudoxanthomonas_A. The sequence goes on from CALJUL010000035.1 coordinate 23,965, forward strand.
GACGCCGCGGTGCAACTGGAGAAGCAGATGCTCCAGCAGCGCCTGGAGGAATTGCAGGCCAAGCAGCGCAACGTCGGCCTGGACGAGGCCGACAAGTACGAACTGCGCACGCTGCTGCAGGCGCGCATCGGCCGGCATTGACGGAAGCGCGGCAGCGCAAACGATCATTCGCCGGCGATCCGGAACACGTCTTCCGCACCACTGCGGCACAGAAACCAATCCAAGGATTCGTCACACCGTCATTCCCGCACAGGCGGGCACCCGGCGGCGTCATGCTTCCGCATCGAGGGACGAGAACATCGAATCCCGCCTGCGTAGAAACGGCGCAGTGGCAAGCAGGCCGGATGATTCCGTCCTAGACTGCCGCCATTCCCGCTCCGCTGGAACCATCATGCGCCCGACCGCACTGTCCGCCCTGCTGTTCGCCCTGGTCTGCACCCTGCCCGCATCCGCCCAGGACGCTCCCGTCGAGCGCAGGCACGAAGGCAACCGCGTCATCGAGAACGTGCCCGCGATCCCGGCCGCGTTGCTGGAACAGCTCAACCGCTACCAGAACACGCGCGGCGCCAGCGTCGCCGGCTGGACCCCGGACGGCTGCCTGCTGATCGGTACGCGCTTCGCCGAGACCAACCAGGTGCACCGCGTCTGCCAACCGCTGGGCATGCGCGAGCAGCTCACCTTCCATCCCGAGCCGGTGGCTGGGGTGACCGCATCGCCGCCGGGCGCCTGGCGCGAAGGCTTCGTGTTCGCCAAGGACAAGGGCGGCGACGAGTTCTCTCAGCTCTACTGGTTCGATGCGCAGACGCGCTCGACCCACCTGCTCACCGACGGCAAGCGCAGCCAGAACGGCGACACCGTGCTCAACCGCGACGGCACGCTCATGGCCTATGCCAGCACCGCGCGCAACGGCACCGACCGCGACGTCTGGGTGCGCGACACCCGCAAGGGCGAAAGCCGGCTGCTGCTGTCGGCGGGCGGCTCATGGTCGCCGCTGGACTTCTCGCCCGACGGCAAGGAACTGCTGGTGCGCAAGTACGTGTCGGCGGCCGAATCCCATCCCGGCGCGGTGGAACTGGCGACCGGCAAGCTGCGCCTGTTCCCGGTCGACGGCGGCAAGGCCGCGTTCGGCGGCTTCGCCTACGCGCCCGGCGGCAAGGGCGTGTACTACGTTTCCGACGAACCGGTGGACGGCAAGCCCAGCGAATTCCGCAGCCTGCGCTACCACGCACGCGGCGGCGGCAGGCCGCAGGTGCTGACCGCCGGCATTCCGTGGGACGTGGAAGGCTTCACCATCGCGCACGACGGCCGCCACTTGGCCTATTTCACCAACGAGGACGGCATCGGCAAGATGCACGTGCTGCGCCTGCCCGACCACGCGCCGGTGGCGCTGCCCGACCTGCCAGTGGGCGTGGTCCATGGCGGCGATTTCTCGCACGACGGCCAGCGCCTGGCGGTCACGCTCGACACCGCCACCGCGCCCAGCGACGCCTACGTGATCGGCTTGTCCGATGGGTCACTGCAACGCTGGACGCGCAGCGAAGTCGGCGGCCTGGACACGTCGCGGTTCGTCGCTCCGTCGCTGGTGCGCTATCCCACCTTCGACCAGGTGGACGGCAAACCGCGCACCATCCCCGCCTTCTACTACCGCCCCGCCGGCGTGCCCGCCGGGCGCAGGCTGCCGGTGATCATCAGCATCCATGGCGGGCCCGAAAGCCAGTCGCTGCCGTCGTTCAATCCCACCGCGCAGTTCCTGGCCAACGAGCTGGGCGTGGCGGTGCTGCTGCCGAACGTGCGCGGCTCCTCCGGCTATGGCAGGACCTGGCTGTCGCTGGACAACGCCGGCAAGCGCGAGGATTCGGTCAAGGACATCGGCGCGCTGCTGGACTGGATCGCGCAGCAGCCCGAGCTGGACCCCTCGCGCGTGGGCGTGATGGGCGGCAGCTACGGCGGCTACATGGTGCTGGCCTCGCTGATGCACTACGGCGACCGCATCCGCGCCGGCATCGACGTGGTGGGCATCTCCGATTTCACCACCTTCCTGACCAACACCGAGAGCTACCGCCGCGACCTGCGCCGCGCCGAGTACGGCGACGAGCGCGACCCGGCGATGAAGGCGGTGTTCGACCGCATCTCGCCGCTGAAGAACGCCTCGCGCATCCGCTCGCCGCTGTTCGTGGCGCAGGGCCGCAACGACCCGCGCGTGCCGTACACGGAGGCCGAGCAGATCGCCCGCGCGGTGCGCGCCAACGGCAAGCCGGTGTGGTTCCTGATGTTCGACGACGAGGGCCACGGCTTCCGCAAGAAGAGCAACAGCGACTACTTCGGCGCGGCCGGCATCCTGTTCTGGCAACAGTACCTGCTGGACGGCAGCGGCTTCGCCGAGCTCCGCCCCGGCCTGCACGCGGGCGGCCAGCCGACCGCCCGCGACCTGGCGGCGTTGCAGGCGCGCGGCGTGCGCACGGTGATCGACCTGCGCGGGGCGGGCGAGGACCGCGGCTTCGACGAGGCCGCCGAAGCGCGCCGGCTGGGCATGGACTACATCGCCCTGCCGATCGCCGGCAAGGACGACATCACCCCGGCCAACGCCCGCGCGCTGCACGCCCTGCTGCGCGAACACGGCGACGGCGTGCTGCTGCACTGCGCCTCCGGCAACCGCGCCGGCGCGCTGCTGGCGCTGGGCGCGGCCTACGAAGATGGCGCATCGCCGGAAGCCGCCCTGGACCTCGGCCGCCGCGCGGGCCTGAAATCGCTGGAACCGGTGGTCGCGGAAAAGCTGCCGGCCCGCACGGAGGCTCCATCCGCGCCCGCGGAGTGAGCCTGTGCCATGCAGCGACGCATGAAGGCAGGAACGCAATGTAGGAGCGACGCAAGTCGCGACCGCAGAAACCGGGAATCCGCGATCCCGGATCGGGCGACCGCATTCAGACACGGCGCTTCCCCTGGCCCATCCATTCACCGCACGCTGCCGATGGCGTGCGGTCGCGACTCACATCGCCTCTACAACGGGCACGCGGCGTGCAGGCGCCGCTACGCCACGGGCGGCAGCAGCGGCATCAGCCAGTGGTCCGCCAGCAGGAAGGCGAACAGCGCCATCAGGTAGACGATGGAATAGCTGAACACGCGCATGGCGAAGAACTCGTCCGGCGGGTCCAGCAGCCGCCATGCGTACCACAGGAAGACCGAGCCCAGCACCAGCGCGCCGCCCAGGTAGAACAGGCCGCTCATGCCGAACACCACCGGCAACACGGTCACTTCGACCAGCAGCACGGTGTAGAACAGGATCTGCCAGCGCGTGTAGGTCACGCCGTGGGTCACCGGCAGCATCGGCACCAGCGCGCGCGCATAGTCCTCGCGGCGGAAGATCGCCAGCGCCCAGAAATGCGGCGGCGTCCACACGAAGATGATCAACACCAACAGCAGCGCGTGCGGCCAGTCCCACTCGCCCCGCATGCCGGTCATCGTCGCCCAGCCCAGCAGCGGCGGCGCGGCGCCGGCGATGCCGCCGATGACGATGTTCTGCGGCGTGGCGCGCTTGAGGAACACGGTGTAGACCACCGCGTAGCCGATCAGCGAAGCGAAGGTCAGCACCGCGGTGATGACGTTGACCCACAGCACCAGCACCGCCATCGACAGCGCCGCCAACGCCAGCGCGAAGGCCAGCGCCTGCCACGGCTTCACCTGGCCCTGCACCAGCGGGCGCCACGAGGTGCGCGCCATCTTGGCGTCGATGCGCGTGTCCAGCAGTTGGTTGATCGCCGCTGCACTGGACGCCGCCAGCCAGATGCCGAGGAAGCCCAGCGCGCCGCGTCGCAGCTCCTCGCCGTCGGGCAGTCCGTCGATGGCCAGGCACATGCCCACCAGCGCGGTGAACACGATCAGCGCCACCACGCGCGGCTTGGTGAGGTCCCAGTATTGGCGGAAGGAAGTCATCAGGCGCAGTGGCAACGGGGAACAGGGAACGGGGAATGACGGCGTGCGTGCACGGCGGGGATCGCGCACCAACGGGATTCCAGGAGGGCGTGAACGCAACGCATCGGCAGGCCGGCGGCAGCCGACCTGGCCCCGTCTTTCGTTCCCGGTTCCCGGTTGCCGGTGGTGTTCATCTCCCTCACTCCGGCCGGCGCAGGCGCGCGAGCAACGACACCAGCGCGAACAGCAGCAGCGCGGCGCCGCCGTTGTGCGCCACCGCCACCGGCAGCGGCAGGTTGAGCTTGACGTTGAGGATGCCCAGGGTGACCTGCGCGCAGACCAGCAGCACCAGCGCGCTGGCCCAGCCGCGCATGCCCGGGGTGCGGAACAGCCGCACCGCCAGCGCCAGCACGTAGAGCGCCACCGCCACCGCCATCAGGCGATGGGCCATCTGGATGGCGATGCGCGAGGCGCCGTCCAGCACGCCGCCCTCGTAGTCCACGCCGATGCCGCGCCAGAGCACGAAGCCTTCATGGAAGTCTGCCGGCGGCCACCACTGGCCCACGCACTTGGGGAAGTCCAGGCCGCAGGCCAGCGCGGCGTAGTTGGCGCTGACCCAGCCGCCCAGCGCGATCTGCACGGCCAGCAGCGCCAGCCCGCCGACCAGCCAGCGGCGCAGCACGCGCGCGTCGGCCAGGGTGATCGGCATGTCGGTGGCGCGCCAGGCCATCCACACCAGCAGCGAGAACGTGGTCAGGCCGCCCAGCAGGTGACCCATCACCACGATGGGCTTGAGCAGCCAGGTCACCGTCCACATGCCCAGCAGGGCCTGGAAGATGATCACCGCCAGCGTCAGCGCGGCGGCGCGGGCCAGGTCGACGTTGGACCAGCGCAGCGCCGCCAGCAGCAGCACCGCTTCGCCCAGCACCGCCAGCACCGAGGCCGTGGCGTGCTCGCCGTGCATGTACATCGGGATCGCCGCGCCGACCAGGCCGGCGGCGACCAGGATTTGCGCGACGCCCCAGCGCCGCCGCCGCGCCGCCAGCAGCGCCAGCACCAGCACCAGTACGCCCAGCGAGGCGGCGATGTGGCGGTGCACCTGCTCGCGCCACGCCTTGTGGGTCTCGAACGGGCGGATTTCGCTGGCGGCGTGCGAGGCCACCTCGTCCACCGCCTTGGGCCACGCGGCGCGGCCGTAGCAGGTCGGCCAGTCGGGACAGCTCAGGCCGGCGTCGGACAGGCGCACGAAGGCGCCGAACACGACGACGCACAGCGTCAGCGCCACCGCCAGCCAGGCGATGCGGTGGAAATGCTTGTAGACAGCGGGACGGGCAACGGCATTCATCATCGGAACAGTCCTGGCGCGCTCAGATCAGCTTGAGCAGCTTGGCGACGTCGGTGCGCAGGCCGGCCGGGTCGAAGCCCGGCGCGTAGCGCAGGATCACGAACCCGTGCGGGTCGATCACGTACACCGGCACTCCGGCGGGGTCGTCCGCCTGCGGCAGCACCGCACGCAGCGGATCATCGGCGCGCACCCGCCGCAACGAAGCCGGCTGCGGCGCACCCTCGGGATAGGCGCCGATCCAGAGGATCTCCACCTTGTCGGCGTTGTGGCCGAACAACTGCCAGACCTTGTCCAGGTCCTGCGCCAGCTTCAGGCACGCCTGCGCGCAATCGGCGCCCGGCGCCGCCACGATGCGCCATTCGCGCTCGCCGGGGTTCCAGGCGTAGGTGCTGCCGTCTTCCAGCACCGGCACGATGGCACGCGCGTCCGCCGGCGGATGCAGCATCTGCCCGTGGTTCTTGTGCATGGCCGGCTGCCAGCCCGCGAAGCGCAGCACGCCGGCGCCGAGCACCGTGCCGAAGAACAGCGCGAACAGGGCGACCAGCATCCAGCGCCCGCGACGCCGCTGCGCGGGATCGAAAGGTTGGGAATCCATGGGCGGCATTTTCTCACGCCACGGCGTTCATTGCCCCTGCCGCGGCGCACGGTGGGCGCGCCAGGTCAGCACCAGGGCGGTGGCGAGCACCGCCAGCGCCAGCCCGAACCATTGCACCGCGTAGCCGATGTGGCGCTCCGGCGGCAACGTGTTGGGCAGCACGTCCAGGTCGCGGGCGTAGCCGATGGGCAGATCGGGGTCGAGCTTCAGCACCCGCCGCGCCAGCGACAGGCCCAGCGCCTGCTCCAGCACGCCGCGCTCCACCGCGATCACCAGCAGCGCGCCGCCGGCCTGCGGCGCCGGCGCCGACCGGGCGATGCCTTCCGAGGGCGGCGGCGCCAGCAGCCCGGCGATACGCTGCCGGCCGGCCGGCAGCGCCACCACCGGCATGCGGCGGTCAGGGGGCACCGGCAGCCAGCCCAGTTCGACCAGCAACGGCGCACCGCCGGCGGCAGGCTGGAACACGCCGTAGACGCGCACGCCGGGCTGACGTTCGCGGGTCTGGTTGTCCAGCAGGATCGGCGGCGCCGGCAGGAATTCGCCGTCGCCGGCCGCCCAGTCGTAGGTGCCGGCCCGCGCCGGTTCGTTCGCCAGCGACAGCGGCCGCGGCGCGCGCTCGCGCAGCACCTGCGCGGTGGCTGCGAGCATCGCTTCCTTCTGCTCCGCGCGCCCCCACTGCCAGGCGCCCAGGCTGCCGAACAGCGACATCGCCAGCACCGCCAGGGTCCAGCCCAGCGGCAGCGGCATGCGCCGGCTCACGCCCGCCGCCCCATGGCCGGGAATCGCCACACCAGCCTACGCCGGCACTGCGATAATGCGCACCTCACCGCAACGGTCCCGCCGAGGGCGCCATGAACGATTCGCTGAAAACCCTGCTGATCATCGCCTTCCTCATCCTCATCATCTGGAACCTCGGCACCGGGCTCTACTACCTGCTGGTGGACAAGGGCCAGAGCAAGCGTACCGTCAACGCGCTGACCCGGCGCATCGGCCTGTCGGTGGCGCTGATCCTGCTGGTGATCCTGGCCATCTGGATGGGCTGGATCCAGCCGCATGGGATCAATCCGGGCTGAGGCCAGAGGCCAGAGGCCAGAGGCCAGAGGCCAGAGGCCAGAGGCCAGAGGCCAGAAGAGCATAAACCGGCAGGAAGTCTGCCCATGAAAAAAGCGACGGTTTCCCCGTCGCTTTTTTCGCATCCCACCGCAGGTCTCGCGGGATCCCTGGCCTCCGGCCCCCGATCCCCGGCCCCGCTGTTACAGCACGTACACGAACAGGAACAGGCCCAGCCACACCACGTCCACGAAGTGCCAGTACCACGCCACGGCCTCGAAGCCGAAGTGGTTGTCCTTGGTGAAGTGGCCACGGGCGCAGCGCAGCCAGATCACGATCAGCATGATCGTGCCCAGGGTCACGTGCAGGCCGTGGAAGCCGGTCAGCATGAAGAACGTGGAACCGTAGATGCCCGAGCCCAGGGTCAGGTTCAGTTCCTTGTAGGCGTGGACGTATTCCTCGACCTGGAAGAACAGGAAGGTGCAGCCCAGCAGCACGGTGGCGCCCAGCCAGATCAGCAACTGGCTGCGGTTGCCCGCCTTCAGCGCATGGTGGGCGATGGTGATGGTCACGCCCGAGGTCAGCAGGATCAGGGTGTTGATCAGCGGCAGGCCCCAGGCCGGGATGGTCTGGAAGTGGCCGCCCACCTGGCCCGGGCCGGCGCTCGGCCACGCGGCCGAGAAGCCCTCCCACAGCAGGCTGTTGGTCATCACGCCGTCGCCTTCGCCGCCGAGCCACGGCAGCGCCAGCGTGCGGGCGTAGAACAGCGCGCCGAAGAAAGCGGCGAAGAACATCACTTCGGAGAAGATGAACCACACCATGCCCATGCGGAACGACACGTCCACCTGGCGGTTGTAGCGGCCGCTCACCGACTCGCGGATCACGTCGCCGAACCACATGAACAGCGTGGCGCAGAGCATCAGCACGCCGACGAAGAAGGTCCACCTGCCCCAGGCGGCGTCGTTCAGCCAACTGGCCACGCCGACCATGGTGACGAACAGCGCCACCGAACCCACGAACGGCCACTTGCTGCTGTGGGGCACGAAGTAGATGTTGGCGTCTGGCGAATGGGCTTGGGCCATGGCGTTGCTTCCGGTTGCTGTAACGGGTCAGGGTGCCGCGAGCGGCTTGGGCGACGCATGGCCCGTGCCGATCTGCGCGGTCAGTGCGTCGTTCTTGTAGAAGGTATACGACAGGGTGATGGTCTTCACCTCGGCCGGCAGGTCCGGATCGACGATGAAGCGCACCGGCATGTCGCGGCTTTCGCCCGGCTGCAGGGTCTGCGCCGTGAAGCAGAAGCACTCGGTCTTGGTGAAGTAGCCCGAAGCGCGCGCGGGCGCCACCGACGGCACGGCGCTGCCGACCACGGCGCGCTCGCTGTCGTTGCGGGCGAAGTACTTGGCCTCGTACAGCTCGCCGGGCACCACGTCCATGGTCAGTTGCTCGGGATGGAAGGCCCACGGCAGCCTGGAGTTCACGCCGCCGTCGAACTGCACCGTCACCTTGCGCGCGGCCTTCGCCGCGATGGCCGCCGACGCCTGGCCGGGGCCCTGCTCCAGGCGGATGCCGAACACCTTCTCGCAGGCGATGCGGTACAGCGGCACCAGCGAGAACGTCAGCACGAACACCGCCACCGCCACGCCCACCAGCTTGAACAGCCCGGCCGAATTGGACCTGGCCGCGCTCATGCGCTCAGTACCGCGCGCAGGATGAAGCCGGCGAAGATCGCGAAGGCGATGGTGGCGAACACCCACACGGTCCGCAGCACCGCCTTGCGGCGGCGCGCGGTTTCCTCGGGCGTGAGCGCTGGCGCGTCCATCGTCTCTGCTGCGGGCGGCTCAGTGCGCCACGTCGTCGTGCGCCAGGTCGCCCGGGCGGATGACCGGCGGCGTGGCGAAGGTGTGGTGCGGCGCCGGCGAGGGCACGGTCCACTCCAGGCCCTTGGCGGTTTCCCAGGCGCGCGCGTCGGCCTTCCTGCCGTTGCGCAGCGACCACCACAGGATGCCGGCCATCATGAACGGCGTCAGGAACATGCCGAACGCGCCGATCGAGCTGACCAGGTTCCAGTCCGCGAACACCGGGTTGTAGTCCGGGATGCGGCGCGGCATGCCGGCCAGGCCCAGGAAGTGCTGCGGGAAGAACAGCAGGTTGACGAACACGATCGTCCACCAGAAGTGCACCTTGCCCCAGAACTCGCTGTACATGCGGCCGGTCCACTTCGGCCACCAGTAGTACACCGCGGCGATGATGGAGAACAGCGCGCCGGTCACCAGCACGTAATGGAAGTGCGCCACCACGAAATAGGTGTCGTGGTACTGGAAGTCCGCCGGCACGATGGCCAGCATCAGGCCGGAGA
>CALJUL010000036.1 GCA_937975725.1 uncultured Pseudoxanthomonas sp.
CCTTGATCTTCCCCGGCGGGGATTGCCGGTGATACTCCAGCGCCGCTTGCTTCAGATCTTCATTCGTCATTGTGGAACCGGTGCCTGTGATGAAGCCGGGAATGGCGGGAATTCTACCCGTTCCCCACCATCGCCGGGCCCGCGGGGATTGCGGCGGCGCACCACGAAACACACGCACGATGTGCTGTCAGGGCGCTTCGAAACGGCAGTCGTCGCGCTTTTCCGACACGGCGCTGCACGTGCGCGCGAACGCGCCTGCGTCCGGCCGCGTGCCGGTGTCGAGCCAGCGTTCCAGCACGCGCAACGCGGTGAGACAGGTCGCGTCCCGCAGGCGGCTGTGGTCATTCTCGTCGGTGGTCGCCTGCAACAGCAGGCGATCGCGCCCCGCCGCGCGCACGGTGGCGGCATATGCGGCATCCGCCTCATGCGATACCACCGGATCGTGCCGCGCATGCACCGTCACCGTGGGCCCCACGATCAGGCCGGACAGATCGGCGTCGTAGCCCAGCGCAGCCAGCGCGTCAGGATCGGCGGCGAAGCGTTCGACGCCCGCGTTCAAGGCTTCGTCGTCGTGCGAACCGCGGTACACGGTGCGCGCGTTGTCGAACGGATTGCGGCCGCCCAGGCGCTTCTGCACCAGGTCGCGGAAGTGGAACGTGCCCCAGGCCAGGTGCGCGACCAGTTGCCGCTCGGCCACGCCGGTCACCGCCAGGATGTCGCGCAACCGCGCAGCCTGCGCGGGCGTGCGCCGCGCCGGCGGCGTGTCGACGCCGGTGCAGGCGTCGACGCGCGCGCGCAGTTCGTCGCGGGTCATGCGCGCGTCGGCCGGCAGGCCCTGCCACAGCGGGTACTGCGGTTCGTCCGGCGCCGGGTGATTGCGGCAGTAGTACTGGTAGACCGCGCGCAGGTCGGCGCGGAAACCGTAGCCGCGCGTGCCGCCGTAGAGCAGGCCGTTGGTGGACAGCACGCCGTCGTAGTTCGCGCGCCCGTCGAGATCGAGCGCGTACAGCTCGGCCGCCTTCGCCGCCACGTTGCCGCCCCAGGACTGGCCGTGCAGCAGCGTGCGTTCGGGCCGGCCCCAGCGCGCCCAGAACACGCGCCGGGCATGGTCCGTGTCGGCCGCCGCCATGCGCACGCCGTAGCCGCCGCGGCGGTAGGTGGTGCCGATCCACGCATAGCCTGCGCGCACCATCACCGCGAAGCGGTCCAGGTCTTCGGCCGAGTCGCCGGCCTGCGGCGCGCCCAGGCGCGGGCCGCCGTGCGCGTGCACGATCAACCGCCGGTTCCATGCGCGCGGCATCGCCACCAGCAGCCAGGCGCCGTGCGCGTCGCGCCCTTCGTGGCAGTCGGCCTGCGCGGCCACCGTCGCCGGGCACGGCACGGGCGCGAACGCCACGTCCATGCCGGCCCCGGCAGCCACGTCCGCGGCCTCGCCAACGACCGGGGACACGGCCGTCGCGAACGCAGGCGCCGCGACGGCCGCCAGCATGGCGGCCAGCCAGCATTCCTTCCAGCGATGGCTGATCCCGGGCATCGCGCCTGCGTCCTCCTCAGAACGAACGGCTGATGTTGACGTACCAGTAACGGCCCCACGGATTGTGCAACGAACCGCGGTAGCCGCCGTCGGCCAGCGACGGGCCTTCGTCGGTCAGGTCGCGCACGCCCAGGCGCACCGTCGTGCTGTCCGGAAAGCGGTACTGGCCGTACAGGTTGTGCAGCAGGCGGTCGTCCACCACCCACGGGTCGCCCGACACGCCCAGTAGTTGCGGCTGCTCGAACGAGCTCATGTACTGCGCCGAATAGCCCGCGCGCCACGGCCCCTTGCTCCAGGTCAGCGAGCCGGTCGCGCGCCATTCCGGGCGGCCGTTCTGGCCGATCAGCCGGGTCGGGTCGGGCAGCGGCGTCAGCGGGTCGATGGTGCCGGCCTCGCGCGCGGCGTACAGCGCGTTGACGATGTCGCCCGGGTCGCGGGTGAATTCCAGCAGCCGGGTCGCGGTGACGTTGGCGCTGAAGTTGCCGAAGCGCGTGCGCCGCAGCGACCAGTCCAGCGCCACGTCCAGGCCGCCGGCGGTCTGCGGTTGCAGGTTGATGAAGCGGTCGCTGATCGCGGTGACCTGGCCGACCGGGTCGATGCCGGTGCCGGCGAAGAAATCGATGTCCTCCTGCGTCGGCGCCGCGCGTATCACCAGCGGATTGGCGCCGCCCTGCACGCGCTCCAGGTAGTCCAGCGTCAGCGCGGTCTGCGCGCCCAGCAGGCCGACGATGCGCTCCTGCTTGATCCGCCAGCGGTCCACGGTCAGGGTGAAGCGGCCGAAGCGCTCGGGGATGAACTTCGGCTGGAACACCACGCCGTAGGAGGTGTTGGTGCTCTCCTCCGGCTCCAGGTCCGGGTTGCCGGCCACCAGTAGCGACACGCCGGCGGTGTTCTGCCCGCACGCGCTGAACGAGGCGATGCGGCCGGCGCGCAGGTCGGCTTCGCAGCGCACGTGGTCCATGCCGCTGGCCAGGCGCGCGTACTGGGTGGCGTTGGTCTGCTCCAAGTTGGGCGCGCGGAAGCCTTCGGAATACGAACCGCGCAGGCGTACGCCGTCCACCACGTCCCAGGCCAGCGCGATCTTGGGCTTGGCCACCGAACCGAAATCGGAATAGTGCTCGTAGCGCCCGGCCAGTTGCATGTCCAGCCGGTGCACCAGCGGCACGTCCATGTCCGGCGACACCAGCGGCACCGCGAACTCGACGTAGGCCGAGCCGACGTTGCGCGAACCGTGCGTGTCCGGGTTGGGGCTGACCGCGGCCACGTTGCTGGGGTTGGTCGCACCGGTGACCATGTCGGTGAAGGTATGGGTGCCGTCGAGATTGGCGTCGCGGTCGTCGCGCTGGGTCTCGCGGCGCGCCTCGGCGCCGAAGGCGATGCCGACGTCGCCGGCCGGCAGCGCGAACAGGTCGCCGCGGCTCATCTTGAAGTCGGCCATCGTCAGCGTGGTGCGCGACTTGCGCACCAGGTCGAACACGATGCCGTCGATGGCCGCCTGCGAACTGGGCGAGCAATCGTTGTGCGTGGGCGTGGCCGCGCAGCCGCCGCTGAACGGGTTGTAGGCGTCCGGCGTGGCCAGGGCCAACTGCTGTTGCAGCTTGGTCATGTCGATGTTCGGCGAACGGTCCTCGGCCTCGGCCTCGGAATAGACCAGCGCCGTCTCCCAGTCGAAGCCGCGCCACTGGCCGCGCAGGCCGCCGACGAAGCGCGCCTGGTAGTTCTCCACCCGCACGCGCTGGAAGCCCGCGTCGACGTAACGGTAGTTGGCCAACTGCACCGGCAGGCCGGCGGCCGGCACGTTGGTCAGCCCGGGCAGGCGGTTGGGGTTGGGCGTGCCGTCGGGCAGCGTGGCCGCACCGAACGGATTCCAGTAGTTGCTGGCCGGGATCCACAGGCTGTTGAGGTTGACCACCGGCGGCTGCGTGGCCTCGCTGACCGCGTTGTAGTAGCCGGCCTCGCCGAACGCCTCCACGCCGGAGGACAGCTCGACGTGACCGGTCAGGTACAGGTTCACGCGCTCCACCGACGGCCGCACCGTGGTGCCGTAACGCGTGTCGTAGCGCATCTCGCGGTTGGTGGTGTTGAAGTTGTGGTTGCCGCTGGCCAGGCACAGACCGTTGCCCAGGCTGACGCCGCAGCCGAAGCTCTCCGGCTGCACGCGGAACGCGCCGGCGGTGTTGGTCACCGCGGTGCCGTTGGAGCGGATCACCGCGCGCGGGCCCACGCTCAGGCGCGCCCACGGCGTGTGCGAGGAGCGCCCGTCCAGCCCGGTCAGGCCGGCGAAGTCCGGGTAATCGGCGAACAGCGGGCGCAGGTCGTCGGATGCGGTGAAGTCCTGGTCCGCCGCCCACAGCGCCGAGCGGTCCACGTAGTTCAGGAACACCGAGACGTTGCCGCGATCGAAGTTCTTGCCGGCGAATATGTTCGCCTCCAGCTCGTGCATGCGCGTGCCTTCGGCGCTGCCGTAGCGGGCGCTGGCGGTGACGCCGTCGAAGTCGGTCTGCAGCACCGTATTGACCACGCCGGCCACCGCGTCGGCGCCGTAGATGGCGGCCGCGCCGTCCAGCAGGATCTCCATGCGGTCCAGGCCCGAGACCGGGATGGCGTTGGAGTTGAAGCTCTGCACCGGCACCGTGCCGGTGTCGGAAGTGCCCTGGCTGGTCGGGTGCTGCACCAGCCGGCGCCCGTTGAGCAGCACCAGGGTGTTGCCCACGCCCAGCGAGCGCAGGTTGACCGAGTTGACGTCACCGCGCGCGGCGTTGCTGGTCTGCGGATTGTTGGAGGCGTCGAACAGCACGTCGCCCATCTGCGGGATGGTGCGGAACAGTTCGTCGCCGGACACGGCGCCGGCGGCGTCGATCTGCTCGGCGCCGACCACCATCACCGGCAGCGCGTCGGTGGTCGCGGCGCCGCGGATGTGCGAGCCGACCACCACCACCTTGTCCAGGTTGGTGGCGTCGTCGGCCGGCGCAGCTTCGGCCTGCGGGGCGGGCCCGGCCGGTGCCGGTGCCTGCTGCGCGGCGGCGGCCTGGATCGCGGCCAGCAGGGCCAGGGTCAAGCAGCTCCGCAGCGGCGCGGAACGTGGGTTGCTGCGCATCGTTCAGTCCCTCCTCTGAGACGTGGCGTGGCCGGCGTCAGTCGGCCGTGAGTCGTGTCGGGTCGCCGGGACCGGCGGCCGGGTCCGGCGCGGCGGCGATGGGCGCGGGCGGACCGCCCAGCGCGCGCGCCAGCGCGGCGCGGTCGAGCGCGCCTTCCCAGCGCGCGACCACCAGCGTGGCCACCGCATTGCCGGTGAAATTGGTCAGCGAGCGGCACTCGCTCATGAAGCGGTCCACGCCCAGGATCAGCGCCATGCCCGCCACGGGCACTTCCGGCACCACCGCCAGCGTCGCCGCCAGGGTGATGAAACCGGCGCCGGTCACGCCGGCCGCGCCCTTCGAACTGAGCATCGCGACCAACAGCAGCATGATCTGGTGGCCCAGGCTCAGCTCGGTGTTGGTGGCCTGGGCGATGAACAGCGCGGCCAGGGTCATGTAGATGTTGGTGCCGTCCAGGTTGAACGAGTAGCCGGTGGGCACGACCAGGCCGACCACCGACTTCGCCGCGCCGGCGCGCTCCATCTTCTCCATCAGCGACGGCAGCGCGGATTCGGACGAGGACGTGCCCAGCACCAGCAGCAGTTCCGCCTTCAGGTAGCGGATCAGGCGGAAGATCGAGAACCCGCACCACCACGACACCAGGCCGAGGATCACGACCACGAACAGCAGCGAGGTCAGGTAGAACGACCCCACCAGCCACGCCAGGTTGACCAGCATGCCCACGCCGTACTTGCCGATGGTGAAGGCGATGGCGCCGAACGCACCGATCGGCGCGGCACGCATCAGGATGTGCACCAGCCGGAACACCGGCGCGGTCAGCGCTTCCAGCAGCGCCAGCACCGGGCGACCCTTCTCGCCGACCAGCGCCAGCGACAGGCCGAACAGCACCGAGACGAACAGCACCTGCAGGATGTTGTCGCCGACGAACGGGCTGACCAGCGTCTTCGGGATCACGTCCAGCAGGAAGCCGACCAGGGTCAGCTCGTGCGATTTCTGCACGTAGCCCTGCACCGCCGACTGGTCCAGGTCGGCCGGGTTGATGTTCATGCCGGCGCCAGGCTGCACCACGTGCGCCACCACCATGCCCACCACCAGCGCCAGCGTGGAGAAGAACAGGAAGTAGGCCATCGCCTTGGCGAACACCCGCCCTACCGAGCGCAGGTGGGTCATGCCGGCGATGCCGGTGACGATGGTCAGGAAGATCACCGGCGCGATGATCATCTTCACCAGCTTGATGAAGGCGTCGCCCAGCGGCTTCATCGCCTCGGCCAGCGCCGGCTCGAAATGGCCCAGCAGCGCGCCCAGCACGATCGCCACGATCACCTGGAAATAGAGCTGCCGGTACAGCGGCTGGCGCGGCGGCGGCGCGGCGGGCGGATCGGCCAGGTGCATGCGGGGACTCCGGAACGGGCGGCGCCACCGGGCCCGGTGGCCGGCATGTTGTACCCCCGCATGGCTGCGGCACCGATAACCTATTGGTACTAGCCGGCACGGATGCCCTGGCGCGCCCGTAGACTGCGCCCCATGCTGCACGCCCGCCGCCACCGCCAGACCCTGCTGGTCCTGCTGTCCATCCTCGGCGGCACCGTGCTTGCCATGGCGCTGGCCTACCACTGGGCCGGCACTCGCGCGCTGCACGAGGAAACCGCCCAGCTCGACCGCCAGCTCGACCTGCACGCGCAGGCCCTGCAACAGCGCATCGACCGCTACCGCACCCTGCCGCAGGTGCTGGCGCAGGACCCGGACCTGCGCGACGCGCTGTCCGCGCCGGTGGACGACGCCCGCCGCGACGCCCTGAACCGGCGCCTGGAAGACGCCAACGGCGTGACCCGCTCGTCCACGCTGACGCTGATCGACCGCCGCGGCGTGGCGCTGGCCGCCAGCAACTGGCGCGAGCCCGCCAGCAACGTCGGCGAGGACTACAGCTTCCGCCCCTACGTGAAGCAGGCGCTGCGCGACGGCCAGGGCCAGTTCTACGGCATCGGCCTGACCACCGGCGAGCCGGGCTATTTCCTCTCGCAGGCCATCAGCGGCCGCGACGGCGCCGTGGCCGGGCTGGTCGTCATCAAGATCGACCTGGACGCGCTGGAACAGGAATGGCTGCAGACGCCGGACATCGTGCTGGTCAGCGACGCGCACGGGGTGATCTTCCTCGCCAGCCGCGACGCCTGGCGCTACCGCACGCTCACCGCGCTGACGGAGGAGGAACGGCGCGAACTGGCCGCCACCCGCCAGTACGCGCGGCAACGGCTCGCGCCGCTGCGGTTGCAGGACCTGGCCGCGCCGCGCGACGGCGCGCGCCGCGTGCAGTTGTCCGACCCGCCACTGGCCGGCGCGGTGTTGTGGCAGTCGATGGCCCTGCCCGAGGAAGGCTGGCAACTGCATCTGCTGCACGACGCCTCGGCGGTCGCGGCGGCGGGCCGCGGCGCGGCGCTGGCCGCCGGCGGCGGCTGGCTGGCGCTGGCGTTCCTGGCGCTGTTCGTGCAGCAACGCCGCCGCCTGTCCGCGCTGCGCCAGCGCAGCCGCGCCGAACTGGAAGCGGTGCTGCAGCAGCACGCGCGCGAACTGCGCACCGCCCAGGACGGCATCGTCGAGGCCGCGCGGCGTGCCGACGCCGGCCTGAGCCGCAGCCTGGAGCACCTGCCGCAGGGCGTGGTCATCATCGACGCCGAGCTGCGCCTGGTGGCGTGGAACTCGCGCTACGTCGAACTGTTCCGCTTCCCGCCGGAACTGCTGCGCGTGGGCCAGCCCATCCGCGACCTGTTCCGTTACAACGCCGGCCGCGGCCTGCTGGGGTCGGGGCCGATGGAGGACGCCATCGAGCGCCGCCTGGCCCACCTGCGCAGCGGCAAGCCGCACCTGCGCGAGAGCGAGAAGGAGGACGGCACCGTGCTGGAGATCCGCGGCAACCCGCTGCCGGACGGCGGCTTCGTTACCAGCTACGCCGACATCACCAGCTACAAGAACGCCGCGCGCGAACTGCGCTCGCTGGCCGACGCGCTGGAACGCAGGGTGGAGGAGCGCACGCGCGCGCTGGCCGCGGCCAAGCAGGAGGCAGAGAACGCCAACCGCTACAAGACCCGCTTCGTCGCCTCGGCCGTGCACGACCTGCTGCAACCGCTCAACGCCGCGCGCATGTTCGTCTCCGCGCTGCGCGGGCGGCTGCACGAGGACGAGGCCCGGCGCATCGCCGACCACGTGGACAACGCGCTGGCCGCGCAGGACGCCATCCTCAACAGCCTGCTGGACATCTCGCGGCTGGAATCCGGCGCGCTGCCCACGCATGTGCGCGATTTCGCGCTGGAACCGCTGCTGGAAACCCTGGGCCGCGAATTCGGCATGCTGGCGCAGGACCGCGGCCTGGCGCTGGCGCGCGTGCCGACCCGCGCCACCGTGCGCAGCGACGAAGCGCTGCTGCGGCGCATCCTGCAGAACTTCCTGTCCAACGCGATCCGCTACACGCCGCGCGGCCGCGTGCTGCTGGGCGTGCGCCGGCGCGGCGGCCTGCTGCGCATCGAGGTGCACGACCAGGGGCCGGGCATCCCGGACAGCCTGCAGGCGGAGATCTTCGAGGAATTCCGCCGCCTCAACGACGGCGTGGCCAACGACCGCGGCGCCGGCCTGGGACTGGCCATCGTCGAGCGCATCGGCCGCCTGCTCGGCCACCGCATCGGCCTGCGCTCGCGCCTGGGCCACGGCAGCGTGTTCTGGGTGGAACTGCCGCGCGGCACGGCGGACGCGGCCGCCGGCGAATGCGCGCCGCCGCCGCCCGAACCCGACGACGGCTCGCCGCTGCGCGGCCGCCGCGTGTGGTGCGTGGACGACGACCCGCGCGTCTGCGAGGCCACGCGCGCGCTGCTGCAACGCTGGGAATGCGAGGTCGAGCTGGCCGCCGGGCCCGCCGAAGCGCTGGCCGTCGCGGCGCCGGGGCAGGCGCCGGACCTGCTGCTGCTCGACGTGCGCCTGGGCGATACCGACGGGCCCACCGTGTACGCGGACCTGTGCGCACGCTGGGGCGCCGCGCCCCCGGTGATCCTGGTCACCGCCGAGCGCGACGAAGCGCTGCGCGCGCGGGCGCAGGAGAACGGCTGGGACTTCCTCGCCAAGCCGGTGAAGCCGGCGGCGCTGCGCGCGCTGATGACCCAACTGCACGTGCGCCGCGCGCGCTGACGACCGGAGCGATGCTTAGCCCATGCTGACCTACATCCTCCCCGTGCTGGTGATCGTGCTGCTCGGCGCCTGGCTGCGCCGGATGCGGCGCGTGCCCGAGGGCCTGTTCCCGGCGATGGAGTGGTTCTCCTTCTACATCGCCTTCCCCGCGCTGCTGTTCGTCGGCGCCGCGCGCCTGAAGCTGTCGGCCGCCGACGCGACCGACCTCGCGCTCGCCGCTCTGCTGCCGACGCTGCTGCTGACCGGGCTGGTGGCGCTCGGCCTGCGGTTCGCGCCGCGCCTGCCCGATCCCAGCCGCTCCTCGATCATGCAGGGCGCGGTGCGGCCGAGCAGCTATTTCGGGCTGGCGGTGGCGGCGCTGCTGTTCCCGCCGGAGACCACCGCGCTGGTGATGCTGGCGCTGGCGATCTGCCTGCCGGCGGTGAACATCATCGCGGTGGTCGCGCTGGCGTGGTGGGGCGAAGGCGACGCCAGCGCGCGCGGCATCGCCCTCACGCTGGCGCGCAACCCCATCATCCTGGCCACGCTCGCCGGCCTGCTGTTCAACCTCGCCGGGCTGGCGCTGCCGGCAGCGCTGGCGGCGACGCTGGACATCCTGGCCGACGCCGCGCTGGCGCTGGGCCTGCTGTGCGTGGGCGGCGGCCTGCAGTTCCGCCGCGACGACGTGCGGCCGCTGCGGCTGGGCGCGACCTCCGCGCTGAAGCTGCTGGCATTGCCGCTGCTGGCGGTGCTGGTGTGCCGCGCGCTGGACGCGAGCGCGCCGGTGACCATGGCGGCCTGCTTCTATGCGTCGCTGCCGACCGCGTCCAACGCCTACATCATGGCGCGGCAGATGGGCGGCGACGCGCCGCTGATGGCCGCGCTGGTGACGTGGCAGACGCTGCTGGCCGCCGCGACCGTGCCGCTGGCGCTGCAGCTACCGGCCTGGCTGGCCTGAGGCCTCATTCCACCGGCGGGCCTTCCGGCTCCAGCGACTTCACCAGCACCGCCGCCTGGGTGCGGCTGTGGCATTCCAGCTTCTTGAGGATGGCGGTGACGTGCACCTTCACCGTGTTCTCCGCCAGCCCCAGCTCGTGCGCAATCTGCTTGTTGAGCAGGCCGTCGGCCAGGCACAGCAGCACCCGGAACTGCTGCGGGGTGAGCTGCGCCAGCCGCGAGGCCAGCGCCGCGTCCTGCTCGGACCGCTCCGCGGTCAGCGGCGGGAACCAGGTGCCGCCGTCCAGCACCGCCGCCACCGCCTCGCCGATGGCCTCGGCCGGCGCCGACTTGGGGATGAAGCCAGCCGCGCCGAACTGCTGCGCGCGGCGGATCACCCGCGGATGCTCGTTGGACGAGATCACCACCACCGGCACCTCCGGGTGCTCGCCGCGCACGTGCAGCAGCGCGGAGAAGCCGTGCGCGCCCGGCATGGTCAGGTCCAGCAGCACCAGGTCGGTGTCGGGGCGCGCCGCCAGCGCCTGCCCCAGCCCGCCCGCACTGGCCGCCTCGACCACGGCGGCGCCGGGCAGGGTAGCGCGCAGTGCATGCAGCACCGCCGCGCGGAACAGGGGGTGGTCGTCGGCGACCAGGATCGTCGGACTCATGCACGGCAGTCTCGCACGCACGCCGCGGGCGCCGCCGGGGCTAGTACCAAAGCATCAGACCGCGCGGGCCGGGGACAGTCCCAGCTTGCAAATTATTTTCATATCGATGCAGACTCGCCGGCATCCCGCCCACCAGACCCCGACGAGGAAAGCCCGATGAGTGAAAATTCCATTCACATCCTCACGGGCAAGGGGCTGGGCGAAGGTGCGTCCCGGGCCGGGGACGTGGCCGCCACGGGCTGGTCGCTGCTGGACGGCGACGTCAGTCTGCCGGCGGCGGTGCTGTGCGACACGGCGCTGCGGCACAACCTGGCCTGGATGCGCGACTTCATCGCCGCCTAC
Source organism: uncultured Pseudoxanthomonas sp. (assembly GCA_937975725.1). Taxonomy (GTDB): domain Bacteria; phylum Pseudomonadota; class Gammaproteobacteria; order Xanthomonadales; family Xanthomonadaceae; genus Pseudoxanthomonas_A. The sequence goes on from CALJUL010000036.1 coordinate 10,728, forward strand.
GGCGTGGAACTGGCGCCGCACGGCAAGACCACGATGAGTCCGGAGCTGTTCGCCCTGCAACTGGAGGCCGGCGCCTGGGGCATCACCCTGGCGACCGCGCCGCAGGTGCGGGACGCCTACCGGCACGGCGTGCGCCGGGTGCTGATGGCCAACCAACTGGTCGACCGCGCCAACATGGCGATCGTCGCCGGCCTGCTGCGCGACCCGGGCTTCGAGTTCTGCTGCCTGGTCGATTCGGCCGCCAACGCCGAGGCGCTGGGCGCGTTCTTCGCCGCGCAGGGGCTGCGCCTGCGCGTGCTGCTGGAGATCGGCGCGGCCGGCGGCCGCACCGGCGTGCGCGACGAGGCGCAGGCGCGCGAAGTGGCCGCCGCGGTCGCGCGCTGGCCGCAGTCGCTGGCGCTGGTGGGCGTGGAGACCTACGAAGGCGTGCTGAAGGACGAGGCCGGCATCCGCGCCCTGCTGCGCCGCACCGTCGCCGCGCTGCGCGCGCTGCAACGGGCCGGCGGCTTCGCCGAGCCGCGCGCGCTGCTGTCCGGCGCCGGTTCGGCCTGGTACGACGTGGTGGCCGAGGAATTCGCCGAGGCATCGCGCGACCCGGGCGTGCGCGTGCTGCTGCGCCCGGGCTGCTACCTGACCCACGACGCCGGTGCCTACCGCGAGGCCGACGCGCGCATCCACGCCTGCAACCCGGTGGCCAAGACCATGGCCGAAGGGCTGCGTCCGGCGCTGCGGCTGTGGGCCTGCGTGCAGTCGCGGCCGGAGCCGGGGCGGGCCATCGTCGGGCTGGGCAAGCGCGACGCGGCCTTCGACGCCGGCCTGCCGCTGCCGGTGCTGCACCATCGCACCGGCGACGCCGCGCCGCAGCCCGCGCCCGCGCACTGGCGGCTGAGCGGGATCATGGACCAGCACGCCTTCCTCGACCTGGCCGACGACGACGATCTGCGCGTCGGCGACCTGCTGTGCTTCGACATCTGCCACCCCTGCCTGACCTTCGACAAGTGGCGGCACCTGCTGCGCGTGGACGACGCCTGGCGGGTGACCGGCCTGGTGCACACGTACTTCTGACCCGTCCCCCACCGCGGACCCGCGCATGACCCAGGGAAGCCTGCTGCTGGCCTACGCCGCCGTCGCGATCGGCGCGCTGATCGTGCTGATCGCGCGGTTCCGGCTGAACCCGTTCATCGCCATCACCGTGGTCTCTCTGGGGCTGGCGCTGGCCGCCGGCATGCCGGCCGGCGAGATCGTCGCGGCCTACGAACAGGGCGTCGGCCGCACCCTGGGGCACATCGCGCTGATCGTGGCGCTGGGCACCATGCTGGGCAAGATGATGGCCGAGTCCGGCGGCGCCGAGCGCATCGCGCGCACGCTGATCGCGCGCTTCGGCACCCGCAACGTGCACTGGGCGATGATGCTGGTGGCGTTCTGCATCGGCCTGCCGATCTTCTTCGAGGTGGGCTTCGTGCTGCTGGTGCCCATCGCGTTCAACGTGGCCCGGCGCACCGGCGTGCCGCTGCTGCTGGTGGGCCTGCCGATGGTGGCCGGGCTGTCGGTGGTGCACGGGCTGGTGCCGCCGCACCCGGCGGCGATGCTGGCGGTGAAGGAATACCAGGCCGACGTCGGCCGCACGCTGGCCTACGCGCTGCTGGTGGGGCTGCCGACCGCGGCGCTGGCGGGGCCGGTGTTCGCGAAATTCGTCGCGCCGCGCGTGGCGCTGCCGCCGCACAACCCCATGCAGCGCGCACTGCTGGACGAAGGCCACGGCGAGGCGCCGGACGAGGCCCTGCCCGGCTTCGGCATCACCGTGGCGACGCTGCTGCTGCCGGTGGGGCTGATGCTGCTGGGCGGCTGGGCCGACGCGCTAGCCGTGCCGGGTGGCGCGCTCAACGGCTTCCTGCACTTCGTCGGCAATTCGGTGGTGGCGCTGCTGCTGGCGACGCTGCTGAGCTTCGTCACCCTGGGGCTGATGCGCGGCTTCGACCGCGAGCAGATCCTGCGGTTCTCGCAGGAATGCCTGGCGCCGACCGCCGCGATCACCCTGCTGGTCGGCGCCGGCGGCGGCCTCAACGGCATCCTGGTGAAGACCGGCGTGGCCGCGGAGATCACCGCGCTGTCGCACCGCTTCGAACTCTCGCCGCTGCTGATGGGCTGGACGGTGGCCGCGATGATGCGCATCGCCACCGGCTCGGCCACGGTGGCGATGAGCACCGCCGCCGGCATCGTCGCGCCGGTGGCGCTGGCGGCCGGCTATCCGCACCCGGAACTGCTGGTGCTGGCCACCGGCGCCGGCGCGCTGGTGCTGTCGCACGTCAACGACGGCGGTTTCTGGCTGGTGAAGGAGTACTTCAACATGAGCGTGGCGCAGACCTTCCGCACGTGGACGGTGCTGGAGACGATGATCTCGCTGGTCGCGCTGGCCCTGACCGCGGCGCTGGCCGCGCTGCTCTGAGGCGCGCATGCACGACCTGGTCTACCGACTGCGCCAGCGCCGCGACGCCTTCAGCCCGGTCGAACGGCGCATCGCCGACGCCATCCTCGCCGACCTGCCCGCGGCGGCGCAGTCCGGCGTGACCGAACTGGCCGCGCGCGCCGGGGTCAGCGTGGCCGCGGTGTCGCGCTTCGCCAAGGCGCTGGGTTGCGCGCACGTGCGCGAACTGCGCGCGCGCCTGGCCGAGGCCGGCGCGGTGGGGCGGCGCTTCCTCGACGACGCCGGCGCCGCGCCGCTGCCGGCCTTGCACGCGCAGATCGGCAGCGACGCCGAAGCGGCGCTGCGCCGCAACCTCGCCGGCCTGTCCGAACCGGTGGTGCACGCGCTGGCCGACGCGCTGGCGGCGGCGCGGCGCGTGCACGTGTTCGGCATGGGCGGCAGCTCGGCGGTGCTGGCGCAGGAACTGCAGCACCGGCTGACCCGCCTCGGCCTGCCCGCCGCCGCGTGCGGCGACGCGGTGGCGATGCGCATGCTGGCGGCCACGCTGGAGCCGGGCGACCTGGTGCTGGCGCTGTCGGTCAGCGGGCGCAATCCCGAACTGCTGGCGGCGGCGGAGATCGCCGCCGGCTACGGCGCGGCGCTGGCCGCACTCACCCGCGACGGCACTCCGCTGGCGGCGCGCGCGCAGTGGCTGCTGCCGCTGTCGCTGGACGAAACCGATTTCGTGTTCAAGCCATCGGCCTCGCGCTACGCGATGCTGCTGGCCATCGACGTGCTCGCCACCACCGTGGCGCTGCGCGATCCGGCCGGCAACCGCGAACGCCTGCGCCGGATCAAGCTGGCGCTGGACGGCTGGCGCGGCGGCGGCGAAGACCGCCTGCCGTTGGGGGACTGAAATGATGGACGCTCCCTTCGACCTGCTGGTGCGCGGCGCGCAGGTGTTCGATGGGCGCGATGCGCCGGCCGTGCACGGCGACGTGGCGGTGCGCGACGGCCGCATCGTCGCAGTCGCCGCAGCCGGCACGCTCGCCGATGCCGCCGCCGTGCGGCGCATCGACGGCGCCAGCCTGGCGCTGGCGCCGGGCTTCATCGACGTGCACACGCACGACGACCTGGAAGTGATCCGCCGGCCGGCGATGCCGGCCAAGCTCAGCCAGGGCGTGACCACGGTGATCGTCGGCAACTGCGGCATCAGCGCCAGCCCGGTGGTGCCGCGCCACGGCGCCGGCGACCGCGGCGTGCCCGACCCGATGAACCTGCTCGGCGACGACGGCGAATTCGCCTATCCGCGCTTCGCCGACTACCGCACCGCGGTGGAGGCGGCGCGGCCGGCGGTGAACGTGGCCGCGCTGGTCGGCCACACCGCGCTGCGGCAGAACCACATGGACCGCGTGGACCGCGCCGCCACCAGCGCGGAGATCGCCGCCATGCGCGCGCAGTTGCGCGAGAGCCTCGACGCCGGCGCGCTGGGCCTGAGCACAGGGCTGGCCTACGCCTCCGCGTTCCAGGCGCCGGACAGCGAAGTGCTAGCGCTGTCGGAAGAACTCGATGGCGCGCGCCACGCGTACGCCACCCACCTGCGCGACGAGTTCGCGCAGATCGTGCCGGCGCTGGACGAAGCCTTCGCCGTCGGCCACCGCAGCGGCGCGCCGGTGCGCGTCTCCCACCTCAAGTGCGCCGGCGCCGGCAACTGGGGCCGCAGCGCCGAAGTGCTGGCGGCGCTGGAGTGCGGCGCACGCGGCCACGACGTGGCCTGCGACTGCTACCCGTACGCCGCCAGTTCGTCCACGCTGGACCTGAAGCAGGTCACCGATGCCTACGACATCCTGGTCACCTGGTCCGAGCCGCATCCGGAGCAGGGCGGACGCCTGCTGACCGACATCGCCGCCGGCTGGAACGTTGCGCTGGAGGAAGCAGCGCGCCGGCTGCAACCGGCCGGCGCGGTCTACCACTGCATGGACGAGGCCGACGTGCGCCGCATCCTGGCGCATCCGCTGACCATGGTCGGTTCCGACGGGCTGCCGCGCGATCCGCGCCCGCATCCGCGGCTGTGGGGCACCTTCCCGCGCGTGCTCGGCCACTACGTGCGCGAGGCGCGGCTGTTCCCGCTGCACACCGCCGTGCACAAGATGACCGGGCTGCCGGCCGCATGCTTCGGCCTGCACGGCCACGGCGCGATCCGCGAAGGCGCCTGCGCCGACCTGGTGCTGTTCGATCCGGCCACGGTGCGCGACGTGGCCGACTTCCACGATCCGGTGCGGCCGGCCGCGGGCATCCACGCGGTGTGGGTCGGCGGCCGGCTGGCCTGGGACGGCCGGCACGCGACCGGCGAACGCCACGGCCGCTTCCTCGCGCCGCAACCCTTCCCATACGGAGCCACGACATGAACGACATCACACGCTACGGCGCCGAAGGCGGCGTCGGCCAGGGCCGGCAGCACATGCCGTTCTCGCGCGCGGTCCAGGCCGACGGCTGGCTGTACGTCTCCGGCCAGGTGCCGATGCGCGACGGCGAACTGGTCGGCGGCACCGTGACCGAGCAGGCGCACGTGGTGATCCGGAGCGTGCTGGCGATCCTGGCCGAGGCCGGCTACGGCCCCGAGCACGTCGTACGCTGCGGCGTGTGGCTGGACGACGCGCGCGACTTCTACGCCTTCAACACCGTGTTCAAGCACTACTTCGGCGAGCATCCGCCGGCGCGCGCCTGCGTGGAGTCGCGGATGGTGGTGGACTGCAAGGTGGAAGTGGACTGCATCGCCTACAAGCGCCCGGCTGCGTAACCGCCGCGCGCATCACGTCGTGGTCGGATCCAGTTTGTCCAGGCGGATCCGGTTGGCGAACAGCGAGAACGCCAGCATCCCGGCCAGCCCGCTGGCGCGGCTGACCCACGGCGGCAGCCAGCGCGGCGGCGCCAGCACGCCGGCCTCGAACAGCGGCTCGAAGCGCGCCACGTCCTCCAGCGCCATCTTGCCGGCGAACAGCCGCCGGCACAGCCGCAGCCGGTCCTGCTGCAACGACCGGCGGAAGAAGGTGTGCACGCCGACCAGCCCGCGCAGGTACACGGTGTCCTTGGTGAAGGCCGCGCCGCCGCCGGTCGGCACGCCGCGGAATACGCGCTGCGCCGAGGCGAAGCTCTCGGCCGGGTTCTGCCCCGCTTCGCCGAAGTAGCGGAACACCTCGACGAAATCCGCGCCGGACAACGCCATCGCCACCGCCTCGATGCGCAGGCTGATGCGCTTCATCCGCTCGATGTCGATGCTGCCGGTGATCTGCTCGGCGAAGGTCGCCAGTCCTTCCTGGGTGGCGGTGACCCGCGGCGAGGCCAGCGCCAGGCTGGGCAGCACGGCCTGGCCACGCCCGTTCAGCGCGGTCAGCGAATGCACCAGCGCTTCGTGGTGGAACAACTGGCGGCGGTCGTAGTCGCTGAAGGCCGCGCCCTGGCGCAGGCGGATGCGGGTGGCGCCGGCCGCGGCCTTGGCGATCAACTGCGGGTCCAGTTCCACGGTGATGACGCGCGCGTCGAAGAAATCGTCCAGGTCCGATTGCAGTTGCAACTGCAACGCCGTGGCCGAGACCGGGATCTGCTCCTCCGGCGCCAGCAGCTCGTGGTCCATTTCGTTGGCGATGCCGATGAAGTGGCGCGCGGCGTCGCGGGCGGTCGGGCCGTCGCCGGGCAGCGGTTCCTCGGGGGCGCCGAACAGCGCGACGGAATGCGCGGTCACCGCCGGCGTGCCTAGCGATTCCAGCAGTTGCGCGGCGATGTCCCAGCTCTGCGCCGACTCGCGCAGGTACAGCCCCAGCGGATGCGCCTCGTCGGCGGCCTGCGCGATCGCGGCCAGTTCGCGGCGGGCCTCGCCGAAATCCAGGCGCGGGTAATCGACCGCCGGCGGCGCGGGGCGCCCGCGCGCGGCGGCGGCCAGGAACGGTTCCTGCACCTGCGCCGGCCAACTGGCCAAGCTCAGCAGCTTGATGCCGCGCGCCGCCTTGACCATGCGGGCGTCGAGGGCGGCGTGATGGGCGATCTCGGCCTGCATGGTGTCCTCCCGGCTCACACTTTAGCCATCCCACGCGGTCGCCGGCAAAAGCGGCGCGCGTGCACTATCCTTTCGCCCTGGTCATCCGATGCGGGACGGGCATGCTGGAACTGGACGCGGTACAGACGCTGGCCTTCGCCGGCCTGACTCTCTTCATGGGCTATGCGCTGTGCCGCGCCGTCCCCTTCCTCTCGCGCTACAACCTGCCGGCCCCGGTGATCGGCGGGCTGGTGGTGGCGGTGGCGGTGCTGGTGGCGCGCCGCTACGACACCACCCTGTTCACGCTGGACACCGGCCTGCAGACGCCGCTGATGATCGCCTTCTTCACCACCATCGGCGTCAACGCCAGCGTGTCGCTGCTGCGCATCAGCGGCAAGCAGGTGGTGGTGTTCCTGCTGCTGGCCAGCGGCTTCGCGGTGGTGCAGAACCTGCTGGGCATGGCGGTGGCCGCGGGCTTCGGCCTGCACCCGCTGTTCGGCGTGCTGGCCGGCTCCACTACGCTCACCGGCGGCCCGGCGACCGGACTGGCGTTCGCGCCGCTGTTCGAACAGGCGGGCGTGCGCGGCGCCGAATCCATCGCGGTGGCGGCGGCGATGGCGGGCATTGTCTGCGGCGGCGTGATCGGCGGCCCGGTGACCACGCTGCTGATCCAGCGCCACAAGCTGCGCGGCGGCGCGCGCACCGGCGCGCCCGACGTGTCGGCGGCGGAGCCGGCCGGCGCCCACGACGCGCCCGACCTGGCCGCGCGCGAGTCCGACGCGCTCAAGAGCATCGTGGTGATCCTGGTGGCGATGTGGCTGGGCGCCGGCGTCAGCAAGGGCCTGAGCGCCGCCGGCCTGACCCTGCCGGCCTACGTGGGCGCGATGCTGGTGGGTGCGCTGATCCGCTATCTAGACGACCGCACCGGCTGGCTCCGCCTGCCGATCGCCACCACCGACCTGATCGGCAACGTCTGCCTGTCGCTGTTCCTGGCGGTGGCGCTGATGAACCTCAAGCTGTGGGAGCTGGCCGGGCTGGCCGCGCCGCTGATGGTCAACCTGGCATTGCAGGTCGTCATCGTGGCGCTGTTCTGCAGCGTGGTGTTCCGGGTGATGGGCCGCGACTACGACGCGGCGGTGATGGGCGGCGGCTTCATCGGCTTCATGCTGGGCACCACCGCCAACGCGATGGCGGTGATGCGCACCCTGGTCGAGCGCTACGGCATGGCGCCGCGCGCATTCCTGGTCGCGCCGCTGGTGGGCGCGTTCTTCATCGACTTCACCAACGCGCTGATCATCACCGGCTTCATCAACTTCTGGCATTGAGGGCAGGCGCGACACCGCGCCTGCCGCTGCAATCCCTGTAGGAAGGCCTTCAGGCCCAACCGGGAGGCATTGCGCCCCGGCAGAAGCGTCGGGGCTGAAGCCCCTCCTACAGGGAGGCCGGGGGTTGGCGGATTCATGCCCTCCTGCGCGGAGGGGCTTCAGTGGCGGCCGTACTTCTCGTCCAGGCGCTTGTTCAGCGCCTTGCCCTGCACGCGCGCGCTGGCCTTGTCGGCGAGCCGGCCGGCGAGCTTACCGGCGGCGCTGGCGACTTCGTCGCGCAGCTTCAGGTAGTTGAGGAAGCGGGCCTCGTCCAGTTCGTCGCGCTCGATGGCGGCGCGCACCGCGCAGCCGGGCTCACGCTGGTGCGAGCAGTCGCGGAACCTGCACTGCGCAGCCAATGCCTCGATGTCGGCGAAGCCGCCTTCGGCCAGGTCTTCCTCACCGGTGGGCTTCAGTTCGCGCATGCCGGGCGTATCGATCATGCAGGCGCCGGATGGCAGCGGGATGAGCGCGCGGTGGGTGGTGGTGTGGCGGCCGCGCGAATCGCGCTCGCGCACTTCGCCGGTCTTCATCCGCTCGTCGCCGAGCAGCGTGTTGGTCAGCGTGGACTTGCCGGCGCCGGACGAGCCCACCAGCACCACGGTGTGCCCGGCCGGCAGCCACGGCGAAAGCTGCGCGACGCTGGCCGGGTCCTTGGCGTTGACGGCGATCACCGGCACGCCCTGTGCGGCGACATCGGCCAGCACTTCCACGGCGTCGCCGGCGTATTCAGTCCGGTCGGCCTTGGTCAGCACCACGACCGGCTGGGCGCCGCCGCCGCCGACCAGCAGCAGGTAGCGTTCGATCCGGCGCGGGTTGAAATCGGCGTCCAGCCCGCAGACGACGAACACGGTGTCGATGTTGGCGGCGATCACCTGCTGGTGGTAGTGCTCGCCGGCCGCGCCGCGCTTGATGCCGGTATGCCGCGGCAGCAGGGCGACGATGCGCGGGCGCGACGCGCCGCCCTCCAGCAGCACCCAGTCGCCGACGGCGGGACGCTCGTGGGCGGGGAAGCGTGGGCGCTGCCATTCCGGCAGCGATTCGGCCCGCAGCGCGGCGCCGGGGGCGTCGGCCACTAGGTAGCCGGAGCGGTGCTGTTCCACCACCCGCGCCGGCCGGGCCTGCGGATGCGCGGCCAGGATTTCCCGCCACGCCGCGGCGCCGGGCTCGCCCGTGTACGGCCAGCCGATGGCGCGCAGCGGGGCGGCGTCGGGAGCAAGGTTGGAAGGGGAGGCGGGCATGGGAGCGGATTCTAGACGGAGCCTGAAGCGACGGGGCTGGCGGCGGCTAAATTTCCGTTAAGCTTGGCCCCTCCCCACCCCTTGCGCCCCGTCCGGCACCGCCGCCATGCCCACCTCGCCCGCCAAACCGCTCGCCACCCGCGAGCGCCTGTCCGAAGTCCGCTACGAGATCCGGGGCGAACTGGCGCGGCGAGCCCGTGAGCTGGAGGCGCAGGGCCGCAAGCTGATCAAGCTCAACATCGGCAATCCGGGCGCCTTCGGTTTCCGCGCGCCGGAGCACCTGCAGCGCGCCATCGCCGACGACATGGGCCGCACCGACCCGTATACCCACCAGCAGGGCCTGCCGGCCGCGCGCGAGGCCATCGCGGCCATGTACGCGCGCCGCAACGCGCCCGACGCGGTGGCCGACCGGGTGTTCGTCGGCAACGGCGTGTCCGAGCTGATCGACCTGTCGCTGCGCGCGCTGCTGAACCCTGGCGACGAAGTGCTGGTGCCTTCGCCCGACTATCCGCTGTGGTCGGCCGCCACCATCCTCAACGACGGCCGCCCGGTGTACTACCGCTGCGACCCGGACAACGACTTCCTGCCCGATCCGGGCGAGATCGAACAACTGGTCAGTTCGCGCACGCGCGCCATCGTGCTGATCAACCCCAACAACCCCACCGGCGCCACCTATCCGCGCGAGCTGCTGGAGCGCATCGTCGCCATCGCCGCCAAGCACCAGTTGCTGCTGATGGTGGACGAGATCTACGACCAGGTGCTGTACGACGGCGCCGCGTTCGTGCCGGTGGCGCCGCTGGCCGGCGACGCACCGTGCCTGACCTTCGGCGGCCTGAGCAAGGTGCACCGCGCCTGCGGCTGGCGCGTGGGCTGGGGCCTGCTGTCGGGCAAGGGCGAACTGGTGCGCGACTTCCTGCACGCGATGGACCTGCTCAGCGCGCTGCGCCTGTGCGCCAACGTGCCCGGCCAGTACGCCATCGAGGCCGCGGTGAACGGCCCGGACACCATCACCGCACTGTGCTCGCCCGGCGGCCGCCTGTACGAGACCCGCCGCGCGGTGATCGAAGCCTGCGAGGCCAGTCCGCACCTGGAACTGGTGAACCCGGCCGGCGCGCTGTACGCCTTCCCGGCGGTGGCGGGCGCCGCGGCCAAGGGCTTCGACGACCACGCTTTCGCGCTGTCGCTGATGGAAGAGGAAGGCGTGCTGGTCGTGCCAGGTTCCAGCTTCAACGTGCCCTATCGCCACCACTTCCGCGTGACCTTGCTGCCCGACGCCGACACGATGCGCGAAGTCTTCGCCCGCATCGACCGCGCCCTGGCCCGCCGCGCCGAAGCGGCGACCAAGGTGGTACCGATCAAGGGCAAGCCGCGCCCCGCCGCCGCCTAGTCCCCTTGCAGGAGGGGCTTCAGCCCCGACCGCCTTCCTCCTTCGTCCTGCGTACCGGCTGACGGGCCGTGCGCAGGGAGCGTGTGTCGCCCGCGCCGTTCTGCCTGCCGGCCATCCCTGCATGTCCGGGCATCATGGTCGGGGCTGAAGCCCCTCTTACAGGGATGCCTTGGCGGGACGATCCGGTGCCTGCGATGACGCGCGACTTGGCGCATCATGGCGCCATGACGACGACCCTGCACACCCGCGCCGCCGCCTTGCAGACCGAGCTGCGCTACCTGGCGCTGGGCGATTCCTACACCATCGGCGAGGCGGTGGACGAAGCTGGCCGCTGGCCGATGCGACTGGCGCGCCTGCTGCGCGCGGAAGGCATCCCGCTGGCCGATCCGCGCATCGTCGCCGCCACCGGCTGGACCACCGACGAACTCGACGCCGCCATCACCGCCGCCGAACCGCTGGGCACGCACGATTTCGTCAGCCTGCTGATCGGCGTGAACAACCAGTACCGCGGCCGCGGCATGGAGGAATACCGCGCACAGTTCGCCGCACTGCTGTGGCGCGCCGTCGGCTTCGCCGGCAACCGGCCCGCGCGCGTGCTGGCGCTGTCCATCCCCGACTGGGGCGTCACCCCCTTCGCCGCGCAGTCCGGCCGCGACACCGCGCAGATCGCGCGCGAACTGGACGCCTACAATCTTGCGGCCCGTGAAGTCTGCGCCCAGCGCGGCGTGGCCTTCGTCGACATCACCCTGCTCAGCCGCAGCCGCGGCGCCGAACCGGCGATGCTGGCCGACGACGGCCTCCACCCCTCCGCCATGATGTACGCGGAATGGGCGCGCCTGGCATTCCCCGTCGCCCACCATCTGCTCGCATAGCCTGCGCTGCGCGCATCCCTATGAACCCCTCTCCCCTCCGGAGAAGGGATGGGGCGAGGGCCGAGGCAGCCGGAATTACATCGACATGCGGAACTCCATCCGGAGCCGCGCGCCACACCCCATGCAACACAGCGCAGACACGCCCGCCTCAAGCGCGGCGCACATCCTTCCCCGAAGCAAGCCGCGTCCCATCCGCCGCCGCCGCAATGCGCGTCCCCGCATCCGGCACCACCGTGCGATAGCCCTGCGCGTCCAGCCATGCCAGCAGTTGCGCGAGGATCGCCACGTTGTGCCCGTGCGCCGTACCTTCGTGCAGCAGCACGATGGCACCCGGCCGCACGTCGCGGACGATCCGCGCCAGCACCCGTTCGGGCGTGCAGTCCACGCCGTCGAAACCGCGCGCGCTCCAGGCCACCCGCGCCAGCGCGTGCCGCTTCAGCGACAGCCCGACGAACGGATTGGTCATGCCCACCACGCTGCGGAACCAGCGCGGCGTCTGCCCGGTGATGGCGGTGAGGATGGACTGGGTGCGGCCGATTTCCGCCTCCAGCGCGCCCGGCCCCAGCCGCCAGAAGCGGTCGTCCGGATGACTCGCGCTGTGGTTGCCGATGCCGTGGCCGCGATCGCGGATGGCACGCACCACGTCCGGCCGCGCCAGCGCACGCTCGCCCACCAGGAAGAAGGTGGCCTTCGCACCATGGCGATCCAGCAGGTCCAGCAAGGCGGGCGTGTCGTCCGAAGGGCCGTCGTCGATGGTCAGCCACACCACGCGCTCGCGGATCGGCAGCCGGGACAGCGCGGGACAGAACAGCGTGGCGCGCGGATGCAGCGTGGCCCACACCACCGGCAGGTGGCTGGCGAGCATCGCCGCCAGGCCGGCCTGCCAGCCCAGCCGCCACCAGAGCCAGGCCACCGCCGCTTGCGACAGCGCCAACAGGCCCAATATCAGGCCGGGACGGCGCGGCGGACGATGCAGTGTGCGTGCCGTGGTCATGCCCCATGATGCCATGCGGCGTAGAATCTCCTTCTCGACTTCCACGGTAACGCCCCCATGTCCCTCGATCCCGCCCTGCGCTCGCGCATCGAATCCCTCCTCCAGTCCAACCGCGTGGTGCTGTTCATGAAGGGCCAGCCGGCCATGCCGCAGTGCGGCTTCTCGGCCAAGGCGGCCGGCGCGCTGGATTCGCTGGGCGTGGACTACGCGCACGTCAACGTGCTGGCCGACCAGGAGATCCGCGAGGGCATCAAGCTCTACGGCGACTGGCCGACCATCCCGCAGCTCTACGTCGACGGCGAACTGGTCGGCGGCAGCGACATCATCGAGCAGATGACCAACTCCGGCGAACTGGCGTCGCTGCTGGGCCTGGAAGCGCCCGACCGCACGCCGCCGAAGATCACCATCACCCCGGCCGCGGCCGAGATGCTGAAGAACGCCGTGACCGACGCCGGCCCGGGCGCCGTGCTGTCGCTGTCGATCAACGCGCAGTTCCAGCCCAACTTCCAGCTCGCCCAGCACAACGCCAACGCCATCGCCGCCGAATCCAACGGCGTGCGCGTGCAGTTCGACCCGGGCAGCGCGCGCCGCGCCGACGGCATCACCATCGACTGGGTGGACGACATCCGCGGCAAGGGCCTGGCCATCGACAACCCCAACGCGCCGCGGCCGGTGCAGGCGCTGTCGCCCGCCGACGCCGACGCGAAGGTGCGCGCCGGCGAACTGCTGCTGGTGGACGTGCGCCCCGCCGACGAGCGCGCCATCGCCTCGGTCAACGTGCCGTTCAGGACCTTCGACGGCAACGGTCGCACCGAACTGGAAGCGCTGCCGAAGGACACCGCCCTGGCCTTCCTGTGCCACCACGGCGGCCGCAGCCAGCAGGCGGCGGAGGAATTCCGCGCGCGCGGTTTCACCAACGTCCACAACATCACCGGCGGTATCGATGCCTGGGCCGACACGGTGGACGGCACGCTCGGCAAGTATTGAGCGACAGCCGCTGCGCAGCAGAAGAGGGAAGCGGGCTTCGGCCCGCTTTTTCTTTGCCGTCTGCGCCTACCGGAAAAAAGCGCGGCGGCTGCGCGCATCGTGGCCCGCATGTGTCATGCCGGCCGCATGTCCCCCTCTGTAGGAGCGACGTCAGTCGCGACTGACGTCGCTCCCATACCAACCCATCGCGTCGCACCACGCCCGGCTCAACCGCTGAACCCGCCACCCGCCAGATAGTCGCGCTCCTCCTGCGTAGACGCGCGCCCCAGCACCTCGTTGCGGTGCGGAAAGCGACCGAAACGGGCGATCAGGTCGTAGTGCAGTTGCGCGTACTTCAGGTAGTTCCCGTCGCCCAGCGCGCGGAACAGGTCCATCGACCGCTGCTGGTCTTCCAGCGATTCTGAATGCTCGAACGGCATGTAGAAAAAGATCCGCAGCGCCGGGGCGACCTGCGCGTCGAAGCCGGCCTCGATGGCGCGGCCGGCATAATGCCGCGCCAGCCCGTCGGTGGCGTAGGAATGCGCGCTCTGGCGGAAGCAGTTGCGCGGGAACTGGTCCAGCAGCAACACCAGCGCCAGCGTGCCCTCCGCATCGCCCATCCAGCCTTCCAGCTCACGCCGCGCCGCGCGGAAGTGCAGGCCGCGGAAGCGCTGGTCGAACCGGGCGTCGAATGCGTCGTCGCGCACGAACCATCTTTCGTAGCCGGCGTTGCGCCAGAAGGCGATGACGTCAGTGGATTCGTTCATGGCTGCTGTTCCTCTTGAGTGCAGTTCACAACCCCAGCAAAGGCGCGTAGCTCGCCATCATCTTGTTGACATAGAAATAGTCGGGCTCGTGCTTGCCGGCACGAGCGCGAATCCTGAAGTCCGGCCTCTCGGGGTCATCGGCGTTGAATGTCACCAGTCCGATGCCCACGACATTGGCAAGCGCATCCAGCCTCTCGATGTCGGAGGGTGACATGGCGTTCGGCACGACCATGTAGACGCGATGGGAGAACAACTTATAGGCACACGCTTGTCCGAACGCCACGATGGGCGCCTGTACATCGATCTTTATCTCCGCGGATATGATCTCTTCCGGGAACTTGATGATGTCCTTCATCAGCGGGCGATAGAGCCCCACGACATCGGGCGTTCCCCATTTCCCGCCGAATCCATTCCCGCCCACCGCCGCTGCATGCGTGGCTTCTTGAAGATCGTCACGAAGCCAGGCTGCAAACCCTTCATAGAAATCGCTTTCGCGGACCTTCTTCGGCGAAGCGGCGCTCTCGTACTCGTCCCGGCCCGCATCTCCCGGCGTATCGACCCTGTAGATGCCGCGCGAAGGATTCACGATGCCGACGGGGAGCTTATTCCGGAAGGCATGCAACGCCCCCACCACCGTGTTCTTCGGTATTCCTGGGAAATGATCAATGGCTTGATAGTAGAGATCCCGCCACCTGACGCCATCCTCCGACGCGCGAACCAACTCTTCAGCAAATGCTGCCACCTTCTCGCGGGTATTCATCACTGGCATCCCTCTAGACGCTTTCCGTTGTCATCACTCGTCGAACCGCAGGTGCCGCACCGACTTGCCGTTGCGGCGGATCAGCTTCAGTGCCTCGATGCCGATGGTGATGTGGTTCTCGACGTACTGGGCGCTGACCTTGGCGTCGCTGGCTTCGGTCTTGATGCCTTCCGGGATCATCGGCTGGTCGCTGACCAGCAGCAGCGCGCCGCAGGGAATGCGGTTGGCGAAGCCGGCGGCGAACACGGTGGCGGTCTCCATGTCGATGGCCATGCAGCGCAGCTTGCGCAGGTACTCCTTGAAGGCGTCGTCGTGCTCCCACACGCGCCGGTTGGTGGTGTAGACGGTGCCGGTCCAGTAGTCGTGGCCCAGGTCGCGGATCATGGTGGACACGGCGCGCTGCAGGGCGAAGGCGGGCAGCGCCGGCACTTCCGGCAGCAGGTAGTCGTTGCTGGTGCCTTCGCCGCGGATGGCGGCAATGGGCAGCACCAGGTCGCCTAGCTGGTTCTTCTTCTTCAGCCCGCCGCACTTGCCCAGGAACAGCACCGCCCTGGGCATGACCGCCGACAGAAGGTCCATCATGGTCGCGGCGTTGGGGCTGCCCATGCCGAAGTTGATCATGGTGATGCCGTCGGCGGTGGCGCTGGCCATGGGCCGGTCCAGGCCCACGATGGGCGCGCCGGTCAGTTGCGAGAACACGTTGAGGTAGCCGCCGAAATTGGTCAGCAGGATGTGTTCGCCGAACCCGTCCAGCGGCACGCCGGTGTAGCGCGGCAGCCAGTTGTCGACGATCTCGTTCTTGTCCTTCATGCACGCCTCTTGTTCTTGTTGTTGTGCCGCGATTCTGGCACGCCCGCGGCTACCTGCACTTGGCAAGCCGCGCCGCGGGCGGTTAGGTTTCCGGTCTCTTCCGGGGAACACACCATGCGAACGACCTTGCTGGCCGGGCTTGCCCTGGCCCTGCTGGGCGGCGGCGCCCACGACGCGGCGGCCGCCTCCCGCTTCACCCAGGACCCGTACCCCAGCACGTACCGGCCGGTGCCGTCCGGCCCGGTGCTGCTGGCCAACGCCACCGTGCTGACCGGCACCGGCGAGCGCCTGGACGGCGCCGACGTGCTGCTGGACGGCGGCAAGGTGGCGGCGGTGGGCCGCGGCCTGTCCGCGCCGGCGGGCGCCACCCGGGTGGACGCGACCGGCAAGTGGGTGACGCCGGGCCTGATCGACGTGCATTCGCACCTGGGCGTGTACCCCAGCCCCGGGGTGAAGGCGCACAGCGACGGCAACGAGATGGTCTCGCCGGTGACCGCCAACGTCTGGGCCGAGCATTCGATCTGGGCGCAGGACCCCGGCTTCCACGCCGCGCTGGCCGGCGGCATCACCACCCTGCAGATCCTGCCCGGCTCGGCCAACCTGGTCGGCGGCCGCGGCGTGACGCTGAAGAACGTCGCCTCCACCAGCTACCAGGGCATGAAGTTCCCCGGCGCGCCGTGGGGGCTGAAGATGGCCTGCGGCGAGAACCCCAAGCGCGTCTACGGCCAGAAGGGCGGCCCGGCCACGCGCATGGGCAACGTGGCCGGCTACCGCGCGGCCTTCATCGACGCCAGCGAATACCTGAAGAAGAATGCGCCCAAGCCGCAGCAGCCAAAGAAGAAGCGCTGGTGGGAGCGCGCCTCCGGCGGCGAGAAGCCGGACAGCGCGGGCGACAGCGGCGGCAAGCGCGACCTGAAGCTGGACACCCTGGCCGGCGCCATCAACGGCGAGATCCTAGTGCACATCCACTGCTACCGCGCCGACGAGATGACCACCATGCTGGACCTGGCGAAGGAATTCGGCTTCAAAATCGCCGCGTTCCATCACGGCGTGGAGGCGTACAAGCTGGCCGACCGGCTGGCGCAGGAGAACGTCTGCGGCGCGCTGTGGGCGGACTGGTGGGGCTTCAAGATGGAAGCCTTCGACGGCATCCAGGAGAACATCGCGCTGGTGGACCGCCCGGCCAACAGTTGCGCCATTGTGCATTCGGATTCGGAGGAGGGCATCCAGCGGCTCAACCAGGAGGCGGCCAAGGTCATCGCCAACGCCCGCCGCGCCGGCATGGGCGAGATCGCGCCCGAGCGCGCGATCCGCTGGCTGACCGCCAACCCCGCCCGCGCCCTGGGCGTGGCCGACCGCACCGGCACGCTGGAGCCGGGCAAGATGGCCGACGTGGTGGTGTGGAACCAGAATCCCTTCAGCGTGTACGCCAAGGCCGAGCAGGTCTACATCGACGGCGCCCGGCTGTACGACCGCCACGACCCGGCACGGCAACCCAAGTCGGACTTCCTGCTGGGCCAGGAGGTGATGCCGTGAACGCTGCCCATCGATGCTCCGCGGCGGCATCCCGGCGGAAGCCGGAAGCCGGCTCGCTTTCCCCCGCCCATGGCACGGCAACGTCCACAGGGACCATGGCCTTCGCCGGGATGGCGATGCAGGGGGTGGCGGCGACACGAATCTCCCGGCCCGGCGCGATGCCCGAGGCAGAACTTCCGTTCAAGCCAGGAGACAGTGCCCTGTCGGGATGCAGTGCCGCAGTGGCAAGCGGCATCGAACCGGAAGGCCGTGCCGCATACCTTGATGACGCCATCCCTGCGCCGCCATTCCTGCGCAGGCCGGAATCCATGCCGCCCTCGCTGCCGCCGCGCAAGGCGAAAGCCGGAAGTATCGCGGCCTTCGCCCGGATGACGGCCAAGAGCGCATTCGCCCTGCTCTTCGCCGTGTCCGTACAGGCAGCCTCGGCGCAATCGGCGCAGGACGCCGGCGCGCGCGCGGGCCAGGCGCTGCTGATCCGCAACGCCACGGTGCACACCGCCGGGGCGCAGGGCACGCTGCAGGGGGCCGACGTGCTGGTGCGCGACGGCGTGGTGCAGGCGGTGGGGCGCGGACTGGCCGCACCGGCCGGCGCATCAGTGGTGGAAGCCGGCGGGCGTCCGCTGACGCCGGCCCTGTTCGGCGGCATCAGCGAGATCGGCATCGAGGAGGTCTCCGGCGAATCGTCCACCGACGACGCGGCGGTGACGCTGGCGCAGCAGCCGATGCGGCCGGAGTTCGACGTCACCATGGCCTACAACCCGGCCTCGGTGCTGGTGCCGGTGGCGCGGGTGGAAGGCATCGGCTTCACCCTGCTGGGCGCGACCACCGGCGGCTCCTTCATCGCCGGCCAAGGCGGCGTGATGCGGCTGGACGGCGGCGCCGACCCGATCGGGCCGCGCGCGTTGTTCGTGCGGCTGGGCAGCGCGGCCTCAGACCTGAGCGGCAAGTCGCGCGCAGCGCAGTGGATGCTGCTGGACCAGATGGTGGCCGAGGCGCGCGGGCGCGTGCCGGCGGATTCGCCGCATGCGCTGCTGACGCCCGCCGGCCGTGCGGTGCTGGCGCGCTACCTGGCCGGCGACGGCCGCATCGTGGTGAGCGTCAACCGCGCCTCGGACATCCACCAGTTGCTGCGCTGGGCGCAGCGCGAGCGCGTGCGCATCGCTGTCGCCGGCGGCGCGGAAGCGTGGAAGGCGGCACCGGAACTGGCACGGGCGAAGGTACCGGTGTTCGTGGATGCGCTGGCGGACCTGCCGGCGGACTTCGACCAGATCGGCGCCGGCCTGGAGAACGCGGCGCGACTGCACGCCGCCGGCGTGGCGGTCGGCTTCGCGCAGGACGGCGACGCCTCGCACAACGCGCGCAAGGTCCGCCAACTGGCAGGCAACGCGGTGTCCTACGGCCTGCCGTGGGAAGACGGGCTGGCGGGCCTGACCCGGGTGCCGGCCGAGGCGTTCGGCGTGGGCGACCGCGTGGGCACCATCGCACCCGGCAAGCTGGCCGACCTGGTGCTGTGGAGCGGCGATCCGCTGGACGTGGCGCATACCGCCGAGCAGGTCTGGCTGGGCGGGCGCGCCATGCCGATGCGTTCGCGCCAGACCGAACTGCGCGACCGCTACCTGCGCGATCCCGGGACGCTGCCGCGGGCGTATCCGCACTGACGGCCGCCGTGCCACCGGCCGGGCGGCGGCACTGCCGGGCCTGATCCTTTACGTGCCCGGCAGCCTCCGTGGCGCCGGGGGCGTGGCGGCAGCGCCGGGCCGGCGGCAACGGGCGGCCGCTGAAAGTGATATGACTCACACTTCATGCGTTTACCTCGCCACTCGCGCCGCGTTGTCGGCTAGTTTCCCGAAGTTAGGGGGCAAATGCCGCAGATGCCGGGAGGGGCCAGATGCGCATCGGGATTGTCGTGGATTCGGCGTGCGACCTGCCGCTGGACTACCTGGAAAAGCACAACATCGTCATCCTGCCGATCACCGTGCGGATCGGCGAGGCCGTGCTAGCCGACCACCGCGACGAACAGGCCACGCTGAGCTTCCTGCACGCGCACGTGGCCGAGCGCGGCCACGAGGCCGAGACCACGCCGTTCACCGTCAACCAGATCCGCGACCTGTTCCTCGGCCGGCTGGTGATCGACTACGACCACGTGTTCTGCATGACGATCACCAAGACCCGCAGCCCGATCCACGACAACGCGATGCAGGCCAGCTTCGCGATCCTCAACGACTACAAGCCGGTGCGGCAGGCCGCGGGCCACAACTCGCCGTTCGCGCTGCGGGTGATCGACACCCAGAACCTGTTCGCCGCGCAGGGCATCACCGCGGTGGAGGCGGTGCGCATGCGCGAGGCGGGCGCCAGCGTGCAGCAGATCCGCGTGCGCCTGGAGGAACTGGCGCAGAACACCCACGGCTACATGATCCCGCGTGACCTGTACTACCTGCGCAACCGCGCCCGCACCAAGGGCGACCGCAGCGTGGGCCTGCTCAGCGCCGCGCTGGGCAGCGCGCTGGACATCAAGCCGGTGCTGTACGGCCACGCCGGCAACACCGAGCCGGTGGCCAAGATCAAGGGCTTCGAGAACGCGGCAGAGCAGATGTTCAAGTTCGCCGGCAGCCGGGTGACGGCGGGGCTGATGACGCCGACGGTGTGCCTGAGCTACGGCGGCGAACTGGCGGAGATGCACGCCCTGCCCGGCTACGGGCGGCTGCGCGACATCTGCGCGGAGAAGGGCGTGGAAGTGTTCGAGAGCGTGATGAGCCTGACCGGCATGGTCAACGTGGGCAAGGGCGCGGTGGTGGTCGCCTTCGCCGCCCCGCCGGCACCCTTCAAGGCCGCATAACGGCGGCCTAACACGGCGTGGATACGCTATGGCCCTGGCTTCAACCGGGGGTGCCATGGCGGTCCGCTACTACATCAGCCTGCCCGATCCCGGCCGCGCCCGCGGCAGCGATCCGGCCTTCAGTTTCCACGCCCACGGCGCGCAGGAATTCGCCGCCGAACTGCAGGACGCCCTGCGCACCAGCACGTTGTTCGAGCGCTGGCGCGCGCGACAGCCCGAACCCGACGAGGTCGATCCCGGCCTGGCCACGGTGGACGCCAACGCCGTGGTCGGCGGGCAGCAGGACGACCTGAGCATCCTGCTGGTCGCCACCTCCTCCATCCCCGGCCACGTGCTCAAGCACCGCCTGCGCCTGCTGGCCGGCAACGGCTGGGAACTGCGGGACGTGTCGGCCGCGTGACGCACGACGCGGGGACCGCGGGCGCTCCCGTCCCGGTCCTGCTGGCCTGGAGCGGAGGCAAAGATGCCGCGTGGGCGCTGCACGTCCTGCGCGAATGTCCCGACGTGGCCGTGGTCGGGCTGCTGACCACGGTCGCCCGCGAGCAGGGCCGCGCGTCCATGCAGGGCGTCCGCCGCGAAGTGCTGCACGCGCAGGCGCGCGCGGCGGGACTGCCGCTGATCGAAGCCGCGATCCCGGCGCAATGCGCTAACGCGGACTACGAACAGGCCATGGCCGATGCGCTGGCGCTGGCTGCCGCGCGCTGGCCGGGCCTGTGCACGGTGGCGTTCGGCGACCTGCTGCTGGAGGACATCCGCGCCTACCGCGTGCACAGCCTGGCGCGCATCGGCTGGAAGGCGCTCACGCCCCTGTTCGGCCGCGACACCGCCGCGCTCGCCCGCGAGATGATCGTCGGCGGCCTGCGCGCGGACCTGTGCTGCGTGGACACGCGGCAACTGGACATTGGCTTCGCGAGCCGCGCGTTCGACGCCGCCCTGCTCGCCGACCTGCCGGCCGGCGTCGACCCCTGCGGCGAGAACGGCGAATTCCACACCTGCGTCCAAGCCGGCCCGATGTTCAGCGCCCCACTGCCGCTGGCGCGCGGCGCCACCGAACTGCGCGACGGCCGCTTCGCATACACCGATTTCGCGCTGGCGGAAGACGCAATGCAGCTCTCCCGCCCATGACCTTGGTCTTCAAGGCTGCTGTAGGAGCGACGTCAGTCGCGACAGGGGAAAGCGTGCGGGAATCCATTCGCAAGGAATGAAGCGAAGGGGAACTTGGAAGGCACACCTCTTCCCCCTCTTCCGCGGCGCCCCTGGTTGCTAGAGGGCGCTTCTTTCGCCGGTCGCGACTGACGTCGCTCCTACAACAGCCGGGGAAAGGGTGCCGTCCTTCTGCAGGAGTGGCTTCAGTCGCGACCGCACGGCGTCCGGCCATCGTAGCTCCACCGGTGCAAGCCTCACGGATCGCGGAAACGCCATCAGCCGCTTTCGATCAGGCATGGAGCGCAGAACCATCTCTCGGTCGCATCACGGATAGCGGTCGCGACTTGCGTCGCTCCCACAAGAGAGCTACTACGGAATGGGCGTCATCGCTTCAACGCGGCCGCATGATGAGCGATGTGGTCGCC
Source organism: uncultured Pseudoxanthomonas sp. (assembly GCA_937975725.1). Taxonomy (GTDB): domain Bacteria; phylum Pseudomonadota; class Gammaproteobacteria; order Xanthomonadales; family Xanthomonadaceae; genus Pseudoxanthomonas_A. The sequence continues at coordinate 32,269 of CALJUL010000036.1, forward strand.
GATGAAGCTGGCGATGAAGTAATAGCTGTGGTCGTAGCCCGACTGCAGGCGCAGCGTCAGCGGATGGCCGGCGGCCTCGGCCGCCGCCTTCAGCAGGTCCGGCTTCAACTGCTCGCGCAGGAATTCGTCCGCATCGCCCTGGTCCACCAGCAGCGGCAGCTTTTCCTGCGCCGACGCCAGCAATTCCACCGCGTCGTAGCGCTTCCACGCCTCGCGGTCCTCGCCCAGGTAGGCGGCGAAGGCCTTTTCGCCCCACGGCGCCTGCGTCGGCGCCACGATCGGCGAGAACGCCGACACGCTGCGGTAACGGCCGGGATTGCGCAGCGCCGCCACCAGCGCGCCGTGTCCGCCCATCGAATGGCCGCTGACCGCGCGCGCGCCGGAGGCCGGCAGGTGTGCCTCGACCAGCGCCGGCAACTCCTCGACCACGTAGTCGTACATGCGGTAGTGCGCGGCCCACGGCGCCTGCGTGGCGTTGACGTAGAAGCCCGCGCCCTTGCCGAGATCGTAGCCCTCGGCATCGGCCACGTCCTCGCCGCGCGGGCTGGTGTCGGGGGCGACGACGATCAGGCCGTGCTCGGCCGCGTAGCGCTGCGCGCCGGCCTTGGTGATGAAGTTCTGCTCGGTGCAGGTCAGTCCCGACAGCCAGTACAGCACCGGCAACCGCGCGCCGGACGCCGCCTGCGGCGGCAGGTAGGCGGCGAAGTCCATGGTGCAGCCCAGCGCCTGCGATTCGTGCCGGTAGACGTCCTGCCAGCCGCCGAAGCAGGCGCGGTGTTCGATGCGTTCAAGCGTCATGGTAGTTCCCGTTTTCCTTCTCGCCGTGGGAGAAGATGGCGCGAAGCGCCGGATGAGGATGGAACGAAGCGGAACGGGCTGAACCGGGACGGACGTTGCGGGACACGCTGCGCGGCCATGCACGCGGCCTCGCCGCACCCTCGTTCCGGCCCCTCTCCCGAGGGGAGAGGGACTCCGATCCCTGTATCAGTAATGCACCACCGACCGGATCGACTTGCCCTCGTGCATCAGGTCGAAGGCGGCATTGATGTCGTCCAGCGGCATGGTGTGGGTGACGAAGGGAGCCAGTTCGATGTCACCCTTCATCGCATCCTCGACCATACCCGGCAACTGGCTGCGGCCCTTCACGCCGCCGAAGGCCGTGCCCATCCACTTGCGCCCGGTGACGAGCTGGAACGGGCGCGTGCTGATCTCCTGCCCCGCGCCGGCCACGCCGATGATCACCGACTGCCCCCAGCCGCGGTGCGCGCATTCCAGCGCCGCGCGCATGACGTTGACGTTGCCGATGCACTCGAACGAGTGGTCCACGCCCCAGCCGGTCATCTCCACGATCACCTGCTGGACCGGCTTGTCGTGCTCTTTCGGATTGACGCAATCGGTGGCGCCGAACTGCCGGGCCATGTCGAACTTGGCCGGGTTGGTGTCGATGGCGAAGATGCGCCCGGCCCTGGCCTGGCGCGCGCCCTGGATCACCGCCAGGCCGATGCCGCCCAGGCCGAACACGGCGACCGAATCGCCCGGCTGCACCTTGGCGGTGTTGTGCACGGCGCCGATGCCGGTGGTGACGCCGCAGCCGAGCAGGCAGACGTGCTCGGGGTTGGCCTGCGGATTGATCTTCGCCAGCGAGACCTCGGCGACCACGGTGTATTCGCTGAAGGTCGAGCAGCCCATGTAGTGGTACAGCGGCTGGCCTTCGTAGGAGAAGCGGCTGGTGCCGTCGGGCATCACGCCCTTGCCCTGGGTGGCGCGCACCGCGGTGCACAGGTTGGTCTTGCCGCTCTTGCAGAACAGGCATTCGCCGCACTCGGCGGTGTACAGCGGGATCACGTGGTCGCCCGGCTTCACGCTGGTCACGCCTTCGCCCACCTCCACCACGATGCCGGCGCCCTCGTGGCCCAGCACCACCGGGAACAGCCCTTCCGGGTCCTCGCCCGACAGCGTGAACGCATCAGTGTGGCAGACGCCGGTGTGGGTGATCCGCACCAGCACTTCGCCCGCCCTGGGCGGCGCGACGTCGATCTCGACGATCTTCAACGGTTCGCCCGCGGCGAAGGCGACGGCGGCGCGTGATTTCATGGCAAGGCTCCTGCGACGATGGAAAAAAGGAAACGGATCACGGCATGCGCGCCGGCTACTTCAGATAGGAACGGACCAGCCCGGCCATTTCCTTCACCCGCGCCTGCCGCTGCGCGTCGGTGCGCGCCGGCTGGCCGAACTCCTCGCGGATGTGCGCCTCCATCACCTCGGACATCAGCCCGTTGACGGCGCCGCGGATGGCGGCGATCTGCTGCAGCACCGCACCGCAGTCCACGCCGGCCTCCAGCGCGCGCTCCAATGCTTCGGCCTGGCCCTTGATGCGGCGCACGCGGGCCAGGACGCGCTTTTTCTCGTGGGCGGTATGGGGCATGGCGGATCCGACATGATGCAATACTGGGGTACAGTATATGGCATGCGGGAGCTGCCGGCAAAGCGATGCCGGCGGCGGCAAACGGCGACGGCAGTGCCGAATGCTTCGCGGACATGTGGCAGGCAGGAGCGAAGTGCGTTGACGGACTACCGGCCCGGCAGCGCTCCGGACCGCCAAGCCTTCTCATTGCAGGCAGCGAAGAACGGAAGCAGCGAGCACCGCACTGCGACTGCAACCACCGTCATGGCATGGCGATGGCCGCCGCCGCAGTAGCAGCCGCCACAAATGTTAGATGCGGTCCCGGCGCCCCTGGTCCAGAATCGGCACCCTTTACCCAAGGGATACGGCAATGACCGCACGCAAGCACTCTCCCCGCATCGCTTTCCTCGCCGCACTGCTGGCCTGCGCCGCGCTGGCCGGCTGCAAGCCCGGCACGGCCGGCCCGGGCGGCGCGGAAGCCCCGCAGGCCGCCAAGGTCGAACTGGAACCGGTCCTGGCCGATCCGAAGGTAGGCGATCTGTATGCGGCCGAACTCTCGCACTTTTCCGGCGCGTCCTTCGAAGACGCGGAAGAGATCTACGGGCTTATGAAAGTGGTGCAGGTATCCCCCGACCAGATCACGCTCAACACCGAGACGGCGGGCTGGCCCAAGCCGAAGGGCGCCATCAACGACCTGCGCGGCGACCTGGCCGGCATCGAGTGGGACGAGGAAGAGAAGATCCAGATCCGGCGCAACGAGCTGGCCGGGCTGGTGGCCGAAAAGAAGATCCTGGAAACCCGGCGCCTAGGCGCCGAATGAGCGCATGAGCCTCCCCGTCGCCGGGGAGGCCGGTAGCCGCCGCAAGGCGGCCCTGCACAGCGGGCGGCGGAGCCGGCGCCGTCCTTCGATGGGCCGGGGCCGGCGGCCGGTGACGGCTCAGTAGGCGAACTCGCGGAACACGCGGTCGATGTCGCCCTGCCACTCGCCGTGGAACAGGGCCAGCTTGCGCTCGGCAGGGGTTTCGTCGGCTTCGACGATCTCCACCAGGGTGTCGAGGAAGCCGCTCTCGTCCACGCCCTTGCCGTTGCGCCGGTCGCGGCGGCGCAGGCCGGCGATGGCGATCTTCAGCGCCTCGGCGGCCAGGTCGCGCACGCGGCCACCGCGGAACGGCAGCTTCAACGCATGCCTGGGCACGCCGTCGCGCAGGGCGTGGCGTTCTTCCAGCGAGAAGTCCTTGACCAGGTCCCAGGCGGCGTCCAGCGACGCGTCGTCGTACAGCAGACCCACCCAGAACGCCGGCAGCGCGCAGATGCGGTTCCAGGGGCCGCTGTCGGCGCCGCGCATCTCCAGGAACTTCTTCATCCGCACTTCGGGGAAGGCGGTGGTCATGTGGTCGGACCAGTCGCGCAGGGTGGGAAGCGCGCCCGGCAGCACGTCCAGTTCGCCACGCAGGAACTTGCGGAACGACTTGCCGCTGGCGTCGTGGTAGATGCCGTCGCGGTAGCTGAAGTACATCGGCACGTCGAGCAGGTAGTCCACGTAGCGCTCGTAGCCGAAGCCGTCCTCGAACACGAAGTCGAGCATGCCGGTGCGGTCGGCGTCGGTATCGGTCCAGATGTGCGAGCGGTAGCTCTGGTAGCCGTTCGGCCTGCCCTCGGTGAAGGGCGAATCGGCGAATAGCGCGGTGGCGATGGGCTGCAGCGCCAGCGACACTCGGAACTTTTTCGCCATGTCCGCTTCGCTGGCGTAGTCCAGGTTGACCTGCACGGTGCAGGTGCGCGTCATCATGTCCAGGCCGAGCTGGCCGACCTTCGGCATGTACGACTTCATGATCTGGTAGCGGCCCTTGGGCATCCACGGCATCTCGTCGCGGCGCCACTTGGGCTGGAAGCCCATGCCCAGGAAGCCCAGCCGCAGTTCGTCGGCGACCTGCTTCACCTCGTTGAGGTGGGTGCCGACTTCCACGCAGGTCTGGTGGATGGTCTCCAGCGCGGCGCCGGAGAGTTCCAGTTGGCCGGCCGGCTCCAGGGTGACAGAGGCGCCGTCCTTCGCCAGCGCGATGACCCGGCCGTCCTCCTCGATCGCCTCCCAGCCGAAGCGCACCAGCCCCTTCAGCAGCGCCTCGATGCCGCGCTCGCCGTCGAACGCCGGCGGGCGCAGGTCGTCCAGGCGGAAGCCGAACTTCTCGTGCTCCGTGCCGATGCGCCATGCCTCGCGCGGCTTCTCACCGGATGCGATGTACTGCACCAGTTGCGCGCGGTCGGTGATGGGCGTGTCGGCGACGTGGCTGGGGCTGGACAAGGGCGGTGGCTCGCGCGTGGGGGAAGCGCAATGCCGGGGCGGGCCTGCCATTGCGAGGCCGGCACTATAACGTGACCGCCCGCACGCGATCATCGCCGCGCGAGCGCCGCAGCATCCCATCCATGCCGCCGATGCGACGCATCGACGCAGCCGGCGGGTTGGTCCAGACTGCTCGCATGTCCCCGCACACGTCCCCGCCCGCGCCGCCGCACCCGGAACCCCACCGCACCGGCCGCGTGGGCTGGCTGCGTGCGGCGGTGCTGGGCGCCAACGACGGCATCGTCTCGATCTCGGGGCTGGTGGTGGGCGTGGCCGCCAGCGGCGCGCCGGCCTCGACCGTGCTGCTGACCGGGGTGGCCGGACTGGTGGCCGGCGCCATGTCGATGGCCGCCGGCGAATACGTGTCGGTGCAATCGCAGGCCGACACCGAAGCCGCCGACCTGGCGGTGGAAAAGCGCGCCCTGCGCACCATGCCGGCGGACGAGCTGGAGGAGCTGGCCCGGATCTACGTGCACCGCGGCCTGTCGCCGGGCCTGGCCCGCCAGGTGGCCGAGGAACTGACCGCGCACGACGCGCTGGCGGCGCACGCCCGCGACGAACTGGGCATCACCGAGGCCCTACGTGCCCGCCCGGTGCAGGCGGCGCTGGCTTCGGCGGCCGCGTTCACCGCCGGCGCCCTGCTGCCCATCGCCACCACCCTGCTGGCGCCGGAGGACCGGGTGGTCCACGTCACCACCCTCGCCACCCTGGCGGGACTGCTGCTGTCCGGCGGCATGGCGGCTCGCGCCGGCGGCGCGCCGGTCTGGCGCGGCGCGCTGCGGGTGGGCTTCTGGGGCGCGCTGGCGATGGCCGCCGCGGCCGCGGTGGGCAGGCTGTTCGGCACCGCGGCCTGACCCGGCCGCGGCGGCGGTTCAGGCCGCCAGTCCCAGCCAGCCGGCCACCACGGCGCGCGCTTCCTCCACGCCCTGCCTGGATTCGGCGGAGAACGCCTGCACGCCGACAGTGTCGCCGAAGGCCGAGAACAGCTCCTTCTTCACCGCCTGCACCGCCTGCGCCTGCTGGCCGCGGCCCAGCTTGTCGGCCTTGGTCAGCAAGGCGTGCGCGGGCAGGCCGCGCTGCACCGCGTAGCCCAGCATCTGCCGGTCGTAGTCCTTGAGTGGGTGGCGGATGTCCATGACCACCACCAGCCCCTTGAGCGCCTGGCGGGTGCGGAAGTACTGGTCGATGAAGGCCTGCCAGTGCGCCTGCAGCTCCTGCGGCACCTTGGCGTAGCCGTAGCCGGGCAGGTCCACCAGGTAGCGCTCGGGCTGGACCTGGAAGAACACCAGTTGCTGGGTGCGGCCGGGCGTCTTGGACACCCGGGCCAGGGCGTTGCGGTGGGTCAGGGCGTTCAGCGCACTGGACTTGCCGGCGTTGGAGCGGCCGGCGAAGGCCACTTCCACCCCGCCGTCGGCGGGCAACTGGCGGGCGGTGTGGGCCGAAAGCAGGTATTGGGCGGAGTTGAGCGGGTTCGACATGCGGCCAAGGATCGCATGGGCGGGGCGCCGGGCGCGGCTGAATTGACCGCAACCGGCGCCCGCGACGATAATTCGCGGGTTTCGCGGCCGCGTCCGGGCCGCTTTCACCAGGTTTCGGAGCTTTAGCATGCGCCACGCTCGCGTCATGGGATTTGCCGGTCTGGCCGTACTGGCCGTCGGCGCGGTCGCCTTTGCACAGACCACGGCCGTGCCCGTGCCGGACAACGCGCCGGTGGAAACGGCCCCGCTGGAAATCGACCTGGCCAAGACCGCCTGGGGCGACGCCAAGACCGGCCAGACCAAGGCCGCCTCCTGCGCCGCCTGCCACGGTGCCGACGGCAACCCTAGTGACCCGCAGTACCCGCGCCTGGCCGGCCAGAGCGAGCGCTACATCGCCCGCCAGCTTGCCGCCTTCGCCTCCGGCGAGCGCACCGGCGGCATGGCCGCGGTGATGGTGCCGTTCGCGCAGACGCTGAGCGCACAGGACATGCGCGACGTGGGCGCCTACTTCGCCACCCAGAAGTCCGGCGCCGGCCTGGCCGACGACAGCGTGGTGGCCGACGGCCCGTACAAGGGCATGAAGTTCTACGAGATCGGCCAGCAGCTCTACCGGGCCGGCGATGCCCAGCGCGGCGTGCCCGCCTGCATGGCCTGCCACGGCCCGACCGGCGCCGGCAACCCCGGCCCGGCCTATCCGCACATCGGCGGCCAGATGCAGGACTACACCGTGCGCCGCCTGCAGGAATACAAGGCCGGCGGCCCGACCACGCTGAAGGACCCCAGCCTGCACAACATCATGGTGCAGGTCGCCGCGCCGCTGACCGAGCAGGAGATCCAGGCCCTGGCCAGCTACCTGCAGGGCCTGCACGACCGCGCCGACGACGTCGCCGCGGCCAAGGCCGGCGGCAAGTAATCCCGCGGGCTTCCGGCGCCGGCAGGCGCCCGGAAGCGCCAGCTTCTGTTCATCGCGCCGGCCCCACCATGGCCGGCGTTTTTCTTTCCACGCCTGCGATGCCGGAACCCCGGCCACGGAGACCCGACGCCATGCCCGCGCGACTGCTGCCTCTGCTGATCACCCTGCTCGCCCTGCTGCCGGCCGTCGCGCTGGCGGCGCCGCCGCCGGCCCCGGAGCCGATGGAAGGCCGGGATTACGAGGTGATCGCCGACGGCAAGCCGTTCGCGCCGCTGGCCGGCAAGGTCGAGGTGGTGGAGGTGTTCGGCTACACCTGCGTCCACTGCGCCCACTTCGAGCCCACCCTGGCGGCGTGGAAGAAGAAGCTGCCGCGCGACGTGCGCTTCACCCCGGTGCCGGCCGCGTTCGGCGGCTACTGGATCCCCTACGCGCGCGCCTTCTACGCTGCGCAGCAACTGGGCGTGCAGGAGCGCACCCACCAGGCGGTGTTCGACGCCCTGCACAGGATCGGCAGCCTGCCCATCCAGAACGCCTCGGCCGACGAGATCGCCGACTTCTACGCCAGCCAGGGCGTGGACCGCGCCAGGTTCACGGCCGCCCTGCGCGGCCCCGAGGTGGACGCGCGCGTGGCGCAGGCGCGCGAATGGGTGCAGGCCGCCGGCGTGGACGGCACGCCCGCGCTCATCGTCAACGGCAAGTACCGCGTGATCGGCGGCCGCGACTACGACGAACGCCTGCGGATCGTCGACCGCCTGATCGCCCGCGAACGCGCGCGCAAGTGACGATCCCGTCATGGCGGCCCCCGCCGGCGCCATGCAGAATGCGAACGTGCAGAATGCGAAACAGCGCGCCCCCGGGCGCCCCCTTTTCCGATCCGCTGGAGCCCGAGTCATGAAATCCCGCCTCGTCCTGATGCTGTCCCTGCTGTTGCCGGTGCTCGCCGCCTGCGGCCCGACGCCGCCCGCCGACACCACCGCGCCCGCGGAAACGCCCGCCGCCACGGCACCCGCCGAAGCGACCGCGCCTTCGGCCGGCGACAGCACCGCGCCCGCCACCGAACCGGCCGCCGACGCCGCCGGCACCGATGCCGCCCCGGCCGAAGGCCAGCCCGCCCAGGCCGCCAACACCAACCCGGTGCTGCCGCCGCAGGGGCCCGCCCCGGTCGCCGGCAAGGACTACGTGGAGATCACCAACGGCCAGCCCTACGCGCCGCTCAACGGCCAGATCGAAGTGGTGGAGGTGTTCGGCTACGTCTGCCCGGCCTGCGCGCGCTTCGCGCCCGAGGTCTCCGGCTGGAAGCAGCGCCAGCCCGCCGACGTGCGCGTGAGCTACGTGCCGGTGGTGTTCGACAGCGCATGGGCGCCCTACGCCAAGGCGTTCTACGCGGCCGAGGCCAAGGGCCTGGTCGACCGCACCCACGACGCCATGTTCAGCGCCATCCACCTGCAGAACAAACTGCCGGGCGAAGGCAAGCCGCCGGCGGAAGCGGAGCAGATCGCCGCCTGGTACGCCGGCTACGGCGTGGACGCCAAGGAATTCGCCGCGCTGATGAACAGCTTCAGCACCAACGCCAAGATCGGCCGCGGCATGCAGTTCGCGCAGCGCAGCGGCGTGCAGGGCACGCCGACCATCATCGTCAACGGCAAGTACCGGGTGACCGGCGGCCAGACCTACGCCGACGTGCTGCGCATCGCCGACCACCTGATCGCGATGGAGCGCGCGAAGCGCTGAACACCGCCCAGGCCCCCGCCGTCCTCGACGCCGCGTCCGGCACGCGGCGCCTGCGCCTGCTCAGCGCCAACATCCAGGCCGGCTCCAGCACCCGCCGCTACAGCGACTACGTGACCCGGAGCTGGTCGCACGCGCTGCCGGCGGGCAACAAGCGCGGCAGCCTGGACGCCATCGCGCAACTGGCCGGCCTGCACGACATCGTCGGCCTGCAGGAGGCCGACCCCGGCAGCCTGCGCTCGGGCTTCACCAACCAGACCCACTACCTGGCCGAGCGCGCGGGCTTCGACTACTGGACGCACCAGCCCAACCGCAACGTCGCGCGCGTGGCCGGCAGCGCCAACGGCCTGCTGAGCCGGCTGGAGCCGGTGGAAGTCAGCGACCACTCCCTGCCCGGCCGCATCAGCGGCCGCGGCGTGCTGCTGGCCCGCTTCGGCGACGGCAGCCTGGGCCTGACCGTGGCCATCGCCCACCTGTCGCTGGGCGCCAACTCGCGCCGCTCGCAACTGGCCTTCATCGGCGAACTGCTGGCCGACCATCCGCACGCGGTGCTGATGGGCGACTTCAACTGCGTGCCAGACACGCCTGAAATGGACCTGCTGTACAAGCGCACCCGCCTGCGCCCGCCGGCCAGTTGCGTGCCCACCTTCCCGAGCTGGCGCCCGCAGCGCGCCATCGACCACATCCTGGTCAGCGAAAATCTCCGCGCCGAACCCGCCCGCGCCCTGCCCGCCGCCAACTCCGACCACCTGGCGCTGGCGATGGACGTGGACGTGCCCGCCGAAGCGCTGCGCTAGGCCCCAGCGCGCGCAGCCGATTCCGTCACCAGGCCGGCGATCTCCTGCTCGAACCGGGCCGCCGCCACCGCGCGGCCGAACAGGTGGCCCTGGAACAGACCGCACCCCTGCTGCCTCAGCAGCGCCGCCTGCTCGGCCTGCTCGACGCCTTCGGCCACCACCTCGATGCCCAGGTCGCGGCCGAGCTGCAGCATGTTGCGGGTGATCGTGGCCGCGTGCGCGTCGCGCGCGATCTCGGCGGTGAACGCACGGTCGATCTTCAGTTCGCCGAACGGCATCTGCCGCAGGTAGGACAGTGAGGAATAGCCCATGCCGAAGTCGTCCAGCGACAGGCGCACACCGGCCGCGTGCAGCGCGCGCATCTTCGCCGCGGCATCCTCCACGTCGCGCAGCAGCATGCTCTCGGTCAGTTCCAAGGTGAGCTGGCGCGCGTCCGCGCCGGAACGCGCCAGCGCGTCCAGCACCTGCTCGACGAAATCCGGCTGCCGCAATTGCAGCGCGCTCACGTTCACCGACAACCGCAGGTGGCGGAGCGAAGGACTGTCCTGCCACGCCCTCAGGCGCTGGCAGGCCGCCGCCAGCGCCCACTGCCCCAGCGGCAGGATGAAGCCGGTCTCCTCGGCGGCCTGGATGAAACCGGCCGGCGCCACCAGCCCGCGCGCCGGGTCGCGCCAGCGCAGCAAGGCTTCGGCGCCGACGACGCGGCCGCCCGCATCGACCTGCGGCTGGTAGAAGAGTTCGAAGCGCCGGTTGGACAGCGCGTCGCGCAGGCCGCGGTGCAGGATGCGGTGCTCGTCGATGTCGCTCTCCGCCAGCCGCAGCACGACCAGCAGGCTGAGCGCCACCGTCGCCAGGTTGACCCAGATGGCGGTGCTGCGGATGCCGTCCGCGATCGCGTGCCGGTGCGGCACGCCGGCCGGCGTGGCCGCGAACCAGACGAACGCGGACAGCAGCACGGCCATGGCGCCGTAGCGCAGCCAGGGCTTCTCGCCGCGCAGCAAGTAGTGCACGCACGCCGCTTCCACCAGCAGGAACAGATGGGTGGTGCGCGGGACCGCGGCGGTCGGCGCATCCAGCACCAGCGCGAACACGCACACGAACAGGAACAGGCCGGTGAACGCCAGCCAGGACGCCAGCCGCGTCCGGCCGCAACGCGTCGTCGCGATCAGCGACAGGCCCAGCACTGCCAGGGCCAGCTCCACAGCGGCCGCGGCCCAGGCTTCGCGCCAGGCGAAGAAGGCGCTCCAGGCCAGGCCCAGCACCAGCATGATCGCGCCCACCGCCAGCAGCATGCGCAGGATCCGCCGGCCGCGCCGCACTTCCGGCGCCTCGCCCAACTCCGGCCCGCGATGGGCCTCCACGGTTGCTTCCCCCACGCAGCCATCCTCTTGCGTCGTTCCTTCGTTCCCGCCTGCATGCCGGCGTGCCATAGCGGCGAGTCGGCAGGCATGCCGCCGGCAACACCGCGGTGCATCAGCGACAGGCCCGTGCCGTCATCTCACCTGCACGGGCCGCACCGTCCCGGCAGCGGGACGTGCGTTGGATTCAACGGAAACCGTCGTCCGTCCTCAAACCGCGGCCAAGAGTAACCGCAGGCCCTGCCGATGCCCATGTATCCACGCGCGGTAAACGCATTTATGCGACCGGCGGGCGAAGTTCACGCACTGGCGGCAATGGCGATCGCCACCGCGACCATGAAGAACGCGAACACACGCTTGAGCGCCTTGCCGCCGAGATGATGCGCCAGCCGCGTGCCGTAGGGCGCGGCCAGCACCGAGGCGACGGCGACGCCGATGGCCGCCGGCAGGTAGATGTAGCCGACCGCATGCGAAGGCAGCGCGCCGGGCGGCGCGTGCAGCGCATAACCCAGCGCGCTGGCCAGGCCGATGGCCACGCCGCACGCGCTGGACGTGCCCACCGCGCGCACCGGCTTCACGCCGCGCCACACCAGCAGCGGCACGGTCATGCTGCCACCGCCGATGCCGACCACCGACGACACCGCGCCGATGCCGGTGCCCGCCGCGCTCATCCAGAGCCCGCGCGGCGCGGCCACGTCACGGCCTTCCGGATGCGCGCCGCCGCCGAACGCCATCTGTGCGCCCGCCAGCAGGCAGTAGCCGGCGACGATCCAGCGCAGCACGCGGTCGTCCAGGTGCACCGCCAGCCCGCTGCCCAGCCATCCGCCCAGCAGCAGTCCCGGCACCATCCACGCCACCGTCGGCCACAGCACGCTGCCGCGGAGATGGTGCGCGCGCGCCGACGAGGCCGCGGTGAGCACGATGCTCGCCAGCGAACTGGCCAGCGCGGCGTGCATCGCCGCTTCCTTCGGCACACCGTGCAACGGCAGCAGCCAGGCCAGGGCGCCCACCAGCACCAGGCCGCCGCCGATGCCCAGCAGGCCCGCCAGGATCCCGGCCACGATGCCGAGCAGGGGGAACATCCACATGCCGTCCAATGCAATCGCTCCTCGCCGATGGTCTACGGAGACGTTCAGCCGGCATGGGTATAGTCCGGGCATGATTCGCGTTCCGCTCGCCATCGTACTCGTTGCCGCCGCCGGCCTGTGCACCGGCGCGCGCGCGCAATCGCTCGAACCGCAGCGCGCGCAGGTGCGCGCCGCGCTGGAAGCCGCCGAGGCCGGCCGCTTCGACGCCGCGCAGGCAGCCGCGCTCGCCGGCCATCCGCTGTACGGCTGGATCGAATTCGCCACCCTGCGCCGCACGCCCGACACCATCGGCACCGCGCAGGCGCAAGCGTTCCTGAAACGCTACGAAGGACAGCCGGTGGCCGACAGCCTGCGCGCCGTCTGGCTGCCGGCGCTGGCGCGGCGGCAGGACTGGCCCGGCTTCCTCGCCGCCTGGAAACCGACCGACAGCATCGCCCTGCAATGCGCGCACCTGACGGCGCGCCAGGCCACCGGCCGCATCGACGACGCCTGGACCCGGCAGGCGCAGGAACTCTGGCGCAAGGGCGCCAAGTCCCTGCCCGACGGCTGCGACGTGGTGTTCAACCTGCTCGCCAGCCAGGGCGGCCTGCCGCCGGCCCTGCGCTGGGAACGCATCGACGCCGCCGCCGCCGAACGCCAGACCGAAGTGATGCGCAGCGCCGCGCGCGGCCTGCCCGCCGCCGAGGCCGCGCAGGCCAACGACTACGCTGCCTTCGTCGATGCCGTGCATCCGCGCGCGCTGAACTGGCCGAAGACCGAGCGCAGCCGCCGCATCGCCGTCATCGGCCTGGCCAGGCTGGCGCAGAACGATCCCGACGCCGCCGAACGCCTGCTGCCGCAGTACGCCGACGCGCTGGGCATGAGCGAGGCCGAACGCGGCCAGGTGCTGTACCAGATCGCGCTGTGGACGGTGGCGTCCTACGGGCCGGATTCGGCACGGCGGCTGGGCAGCGTGCCCGAGACCGCCTACGACGAACGCCTGCACGAATGGCGCGTGCGCGAAGCCATGGCGCGCGGCGACTGGCCCGCCGCGTTGGCGGCGCTGCGCAGGATGCCGCCGGCGCAGCGCGAGGACGCGCGCTGGCGCTGGTTCGAGGCGCGCATGGCCGAGAAGACCGGCGATGCCGCCAACGCCCAGCGGCTGTTCCGCGAAGCGGCCAAGAGCCCCACCTTCCACGGCTTCCTCGCCGCCGACCGGCTCGGCCAACCGTATGCGCTGTGCCCGTGGATTCCCGGCGACGACGTTGCCGCGCGGCAGGCGGTCGCGCGCGATCCCGGCATCGTGCGGGCGATGGAGCTGTGGCAACTGGAGCGCCCCGGCTGGGCGACCGCCGAATGGAACGCGGCGCTGGCGCGCTTCGACGCGACCCAACGCCGCCTGGCGGTGGAGGTGGCGCGCGACAACGGCTGGTTCGACCGCGCGGTGTTCGCACTGAAGGAGCCCGACGAACTGCGGTTGTACGAACTGCGCTTCCCGCTCCACCACGACGCCAGCATCCGCCGCGAAGCGGCCAGGCACGGTCTGGACCCGGCCTGGGTCGCCGCCGAGATCCGCGCCGAGAGCATCTTCAATCCCAAGGCCCGCTCCGGCGCCAACGCGATGGGCCTGATGCAGGTGCTGCCCGGCACTGGCGCCGGCGTGGCCAAGCGGCTGGGCATCCCCTACGCCGGTGCCGCCAGCCTGTACGACGCCGACACCAACATCGCCATCGGTACCGCCTACCTGCGCGAGATGGAGGACAAGTACGGCGTGCCCTACGTCGCCATCGCCGCCTACAACGCCGGCCCGGCGCCGACGGCGCGCTGGCAATCGCAGCGGCCGGGCTTCGACCCGGACATCTGGATCGAGACGATCAGCTACAAGGAAACGCGCGAATACGTCGCCCGCGTGCTGGCCTTCAGCGTGCTGTACGACTGGCGCCTCAACGGCAACGCCCTGCCCGTGAGCGAGCGCATGCTCGGCCGCACCCAGGCCGCGCGCAAGCCCTTCACCTGCCCCGCCGCGCAGCTACCGAAGAGTTGAGAGCGGCGCGCATCCGCTGCCGCTTCCGCTGTAGGAGCGACGTCAGTCGCGACCGGAAGAACGAAGCGTCTTTGCCACGGATCATCGCGGATGCCGCGGATGAAACAAAAGAAGGCTTTATCCGTGTCCATCCGCGTGATCCGCTGCCTTGTCGGTTTTTTCTTTCCTCCGGTCGCGACTGACGTCGCTCCTACAGCGGCATAGAGGCAGGGAAGCGGCGGAGGCGGCGGCGATCCGGCATCATGGCGACATGAAGACTTATCTCGTCGGCGGCGCGGTGCGCGACCGGTTGCTGGGCCTGCCGCCCGGCGACCGCGACTGGGTGGTGGTGGGCGCGACGCCGGACGCGATGGAAGCGCTCGGCTTCAAGGCCGTGGGCCGCGATTTCCCGGTATTCCTGCATCCGCGGACCGGCGAGGAACATGCGCTGGCGCGGACCGAGCGCAAGCAGGGACGCGGCTATCGCGGCTTCGTCGTGGACGCCGATCCGTCGGTGACGCTGGAAGAGGACCTGCAACGCCGCGACTTCACCCTCAACGCCATCGCCCAGGACGACGACGGCACCCTGGTCGATCCCTGGGGCGGCGTGCGCGACATCGAGGCGCGCGTGCTGCGCCATGTCGGCCCGGCCTTCGTCGAGGATCCCCTGCGCGTGCTGCGCGCGGCGCGCTTCATGGCCCGCTTCGCGCCGCTGGGCTTCCGCGTGGCGCCGGAAACGCTGGCGCTGATGCGGGAGATCGTGGACCGCGGCGAGATGGACGCGCTGGTGCCCGAGCGCGTGTGGCAGGAACTGCGGCGCGCGCTGGCCTCGGCGCGCCCTTCCGCCTTCCTGTCCACGCTGCGCGACTGCGGCGCGCTGGCCGCGGTGCTGCCGGAAGTGGACGCACTGTACGGCGTGCCCCAGCGCGCCGAATACCATCCGGAGATCGACACCGGCCTGCACCAGGAAATGGTCAGCGACATGGCCGCGCGGCTGGCGCCCGGCGACGACCGCATCGGCTTCGCCGCGCTGGCGCACGACCTGGGCAAGGCGCTGACGCCGGCGGACATGCTACCCCGGCACATCGGCCACGAGCAGGCCGGGGTGAAGCCGCTGCTGGCGCTGTGCGAGCGCCTCAAGGTGCCTGCCGAGCACCGCGAGCTGGCGGTGATGGCCTGCCGCGAGCACCTCAACGTGCACCGCTTGCACGAACTGCGCGACGCCACCGTGGTGGAACTGCTGGCGCGCTGCGACGCCTTCCGCAAGCCCGCGCGCATCGCGCAACTGGCGCTCGTGTGCGAAGCCGACAAGCGCGGGCGCGGCGGCAACGCGGAAGCGGACTATCCGCAGGGGCGCGAATTGCAGCGGCTGCTGGCGGCCGCCCTGCAGGTGGAAGCGCGCGACGTGGCCCGCCCGGGCATGGCCGGGCCGGAAATCGGCGAGGCGATGCGCGCGGCGCGCGTGCGCGCCGTGCACGACGCCCGCCGCAACCACTGAAGCGCGCGCATCAGCGCGCCAGCCGCAGCCGGCCGAGAGTGCCGCGCCCCGGCGCGGATTCGATCGACAGCGTCCATCCCAGGTGTTCGCACAGCCGCGCCAGCAAGTTCAGGCCGATGCCACCGCCGCCACGGGCGGCGCCGCGCGCCATCTGCGCGTAGATCCGGCTGATGTCCTCCGGCGACATGCCGTGGCCCGGGTCGCGGATGGTGACGGTGGCGTCGGCCTCCAGCCGCACCCGGATCTCGCCGCGGTCGCTGTTCTCGATGGCGTTGCGCAGCAGGTTGCCGATCGCCGCCTGCACGATGTGCAGCGGCGCCTGCACCGTGCACGGCGCCAGCGCTTCGACCACCACGGACAGGTCCTTGCCCTCCATCAGGTGATGGTGGTCGTCGATGATGTCCGGCAGCAGTTCGTGCAGCAGGACCAGGTCGTTGTTGCGCGAGATCCGCGCCGGGTCCTTGGCCAGGGTCAGCAGCAGCGCGATCAGTTGCTCCACGTCGCGCGCGGTGCGGTGCACGCGCTGCATCTGCAGGCGCGCCGGTTCCGGCAGGCCGGGCTGGCCCAGCGCCAGCTCGCTGGCACCGGCGATCACCGCGATGGGCGTGCGCAGTTCGTGGCTGGCGGTGTCGATGAAGGCGCGCTCGCGCTCGACGAACCGCTCGTGCCGGCCCAGGTAGTCGTTCAACGCACTGGCGATCACGCCCAGTTCGGCGCCCGCCCGGGGATCGGCCACCACGCGCTGGCCGGGCCGGTCCGGCACCAGCGCGGCGATGTCGCCGGCCAGGTCGCTGAGCGGCCGCAGCGCGCGGCGCAGGCCCCAGCTCGCCAGCACCACCATCACCGTCACCAGCGCCAGCGACAGGCCCAGCACCAGCATCGTCAGCCGGAATTCCTCCGCCTCCATCTGGCTGATGTCCAGCACCAGCGTGTAGCGCACGCCGTCGGCGTGGTCCACGAAGGCCAGCACTTCGCGCCCGTCCAGCGAAAGCTCGTCGTGCACGCCGTCGTCCAGCCGCGCCAGGGCGGCGGGCGCGGGGCGGCCGGGGTCCGCGTACAACTGCACCCCTTCGGTGTCGCGCCAGCGGTAGCCCGGGTCCTCGCGCATGCGTTCCAAGTGGTGGTCCAGCTCGGCGCGCACCAGCGTGTCCCACACGGTCGCCTCGACCGCCTCGTTGACGATCAGGCCGTGCAGCAGCACCGCGGCGCTCAGCAGCAGGGAGTAGGCGCCCAGCCACAGCAGGATGCGCGAACGCAGGCTGCGCGGGCGCTTCATGGCGCGGCTTCGCGCGCCGGCGGCGCCAGCCGGTAGCCGGTGCGCGGCAGGGTCTGGATCAGCTTGACGTCGAAGGGGCCGTCCACGCTGCGCCGCAGTTCGTAGATGTGGGAACGCAGCATGTCGCCGTCCGGCGGATCGTCGCCCCACAGCGCGTGTTCCAGCGCCTGCCGGGTGACCGCAGCGGGGCTGGCCTGCATCAGCGTCTCCAGCAGCTTGCGGCAGGCCGGGTACAGGTGCAGCGGGCGGCCGGCGCGGGTGGCCTCCAGGGTGCCCAGGTCCAGCCGCAGGTCGTGCACTTCCAGCAGCCGGCGCCGCTGCCGGCCCTGCGCGCGCAGCATCAGCGCTTCCAGCCGCACTTCCAACTCGGGCAGGGCGAACGGCTTGGTCAGGTAGTCATCGGCGCCGGCGCGGAAGCCGGCGATCTTGTCCGGCAGCTCATCGCGCGCGGTCAGCATGATCACCGGCACGACGGCGCCGTGCTCGTCGCGCAGCCGGCGCAGCACTTCCGGGCCTTCCATCCGCGGCAGCATCCAGTCCAGCACGATGGCGTCGTAGCCCTGGGTGGTGGCCAGGTGCAGGCCGGTGACGCCGTCGGGCGCGGCGTCGAGGGTGTGCCCGCGCGCTTCGAAATAGTCGAACAGGTTGGCGACCAGGTTGCGGTTGTCTTCGAGGACCAGCAGCCGCATCGGCGGGGGCTCGCGGGGAGAGGGCGGCAGGATGGCACAGCGCGCGTCGGAATGCCGTCGGGATTCCGACGGTTCTCTTACGCGCGCCGATCGACCATCATGCGCCCGCCGCCCCTGCCGACGCGCCCGCCGATGACCGCACCGCCGCCCCGTTCCGCTCCCCGCTGGCAGATGCCGCTGCTCCTGGTCCTGGCGGTCTGGGCACTGCTGGCCGGGCTGGGCATGCGCGAGCCGATGCCGGCCGACGAACCGCGCTTCGTGCTGGCGGCGCGGACGATGGTGGAAACCGGGCAGTGGCTGTTCCCGCACCGCGGCATCGAGCTGTACGCGGAGAAGCCGCCGGTGTTCATGTGGCTGCAGGCGGCCAGCTATCAGGTGGTGCGCGACTGGCGGGTGGCCTTCCTGCTGCCCTCGCTGCTGGCGGCGCTGCTGACGCTGTGGCTGTGCGGCGACCTGGCGCGCCGGCTGTGGGGCCGCCGCGCGGCGGCCTGGGCGGTGCTGGGGTTGTTCGTCTGCCTGCAGTTCGTGCTGCAGGCCAAGCGCGCGCAGATCGACATGGTGCTGGTGGGCATGACCACGCTGTCGCTGTGGGCGCTGCTGCGCTACCTGCTGGAGAAGCCGAGCCCGTGGCTGCTGATGCTGGGCACCTTCGCCGCCGGGCTGGGCACGGTGACCAAGGGCGTGGGCTTCCTGCCGCTGCTGGTGTTCCTGCCGTGGCTGTGGGCGCGGGCGAAGTCGCCGCGGCCGCTGCCGGCGCACCGCGGCGTGCATGCGCTGGCGGGCGTGGCCGGCTTCCTGCTGGGCGTGGGCGTGTGGCTGGCGCCGATGCTGGCGGCGGCGCTGTCCTCGTCCGACCCGGCGCTGCACGCCTATGCGCGCGAAATGCTGTTCAAACAGACCGGCACGCGCTACGCCAACGCCTGGCACCACGTGAAGCCGGCCTGGTACTACCTGCAATCCATGCTCACGCTGTGGCTGCCGGGCGTGCTGCTGGCGCCGTGGCTGTTGCCGGCGTGGTGGCGCCGCGTGCGCCGCGCGGACCCGCGCCAGGTACTGCTGCTGGGCTGGGCGCTGCTGGTGCTGGCGTTCTTCACGGCCAGCCCGGGCAAGCGCGAGGTCTACATCTTCCCGATGCTGCCGGCGCTGTGCGTCGCCGCCGCGCCGCTGCTGCCGGCGCTGCTGCGCCGGCGCGGCGTGCGCGCGGTGCTGTGGGGCTATCTGGCGGTGCTGGTGCTGGCCGCGGGCGGGTTGGGCGCGTGGCTGCTGGACGCGCCGCCGGCGCGCTTGCAGTCGCTGGTGGAAGGCCGCGGCATGGACCTGGCCATGGCAGTGCACCTGGGCCGCTGGTTGCTCGGCTTCGCCGTGGTCGCACTCGTCGCGATGGCGGTGGCGCGGCGGCACGTGGCAGTGGCGCTGGTCGCGGTCACCGCGGCGCTGTGGACGACCTACGGCATGGGCTTCATGTCGGCGCTGAGTCCGGACAGTTCGGCGCAGGCGCTGATGCGCCGCGTCGGCCAGCGCATCGGCCCGGACGCGCAACTGGCGATGCTGGGCTGGCGCGAACAGCATCTCTTGCAGGCCGACCGGCCGGCGACCGATTTCGGCTTCAAGCGACCGTGGGTGGAGCAGTGGCAGCACGCGCACGCGTGGCTGCTGGAAGACCCCGCGCACCGCTGGCTGTTCCTGCGCAAGCAAGCCATCGGCCCCTGCCTGGACCCGGCGCAGGTCATCGACATCGGTTCGTCGAACCGGCGCGCCTGGATCCTCGCGCCGGGGCGGGCATGGATCGACGGTTGCAACGTGCCGGCCGACTGGTCGGCCGACATCGGCGAAGACTGAATCACGGACAACGCCGGGCGTGCGCACGCCGCGCGCGCCCGCGCTTTAACGCGTCTCCGACGCCGCTCCGACCGCTTTACGACACACCGGCCACGACGATGCGCGCACTTCCGCCGACGCGCATTCCCGATGTCCGTTTCTCCCGCGGCGCCTTCGTCCGCTTCCCTCGTCCATCGCTCCGACGCCGCGCGCTACGCGCCGCTGCTCGTCGGCCTGCTGCTGGCGTTGCCGCTGTGGTACCTGGCGCACGCGCTGGACTTCGCCTGGGCCGGCGCGCTGTTCCGCTGGGAAGGCGGGCAGTGGGCGCTGAAGCACCATCCCCTGCTGGAAGGCGCGCTGCACCGCGGCGGCCGGCTGGCGAGCCAGGCCGCCTGGCTGTGCCTGCTGCTGGCGGCCGCGACCTGCTGGCGCCGGCCTGCGGCGCGCGCCTGGACGCGGCCGGCGGCGCGGCTGCTACTGGCGACGCTGGCGTCCACGCTGCTGGTGGCCTGGCTGAAATCGGTCACCCGCATGGACTGCCCATGGGATCTGGCCGGCTTCGGCGGCACGCAACCATTCGTGGCCCTGTTCGAAGCGCGGCCCGCGCAGTGGGGGCATCCGGCCTGCTTCCCCGCCGCGCACGCCGCCACCGGTTATGCGTGGGTGGCGCTGTATTTCTTCTTCGCGGCGGTGCGCCCGGCCTGGCGCCACGCGGGGCTGGGCGTGGGCCTGGCGGCCGGGCTGGCGTTCGGGCTGGCGCAACAGATGCGCGGCGCGCATTTTCTTTCGCACGATGTCGCCAGCCTGCTGCTGTGCTGGCTGGTGGCCTGCGCGGTGGATGCGTTCGTGCCGCGCGGCGCGGCGGAGGGCCGCCGGTGAACGCGCTGGTCCAGGCCGGGCGCGGCAACGCCTGGCAGGCCCGGGCGCAGGCGCTGGCACAGTGGCGGCCGCAGGTGTCCACCGAGGCCTTGATCGTGCTGGCCTGCCTGTACTTCAGCGTGTTCGCCAATGCCACGTTCTGGAAGGCCGCCGCGGGCGATGTCACGCCGTCGCTGTGGATGGCCTCGCTGTTCCTGCTGGTGACGGCGGTGCACGGCCTGCTGCTGTCGCTGCTGGTCTGGGAACGCACGGCGCGCATCGTGCTCGCGCTGCTGGCGGTGACGGCGGCGCTGGCCGGGCACTACATGCGCGCCTACGGCATCTACATCGACGCCGACATGATCCGCAACGTGTTGCACACCGACTGGCGCGAGGCCTCGGACCTGGCCGGCCCGGACATGCTGTGGCCGCTGCTGGCCGCATTGCCGGCGGTGCTGGTGCTGTGGCGCGTGCGGGTGCGCGCGCGGCCGCTGCGGCAGGCGCTGCTGGCGCGGCTGGGCCTGCTGCTGGCGCTGCTGGCGGCGGCCTGCGCGGGGGTGCTGCCGTCGATGCAGCCGCTGACGGCGTTCCTGCGCAACCAGCGCGAAGTGCGCTACCTGGTGACGCCGGCCAACGTGATGGTGTCCCTGGCCAAGGTGGTGACCGAGGAACCGCCTGGCCGCCCGCGCCTGCAACTGCCGATCGGCGAGGACGCGGTGCAGATGCCCGCCGCGACGATGCGCCGCCCGCGCCTGCTGGTGCTGGTGGTCGGCGAGACCGCGCGCGCGGCCAACTGGGGCCTGGGCGGCTACGCCCGCCAGACCACGCCGGAACTGGCGCGCCGCGGCGACGTGCTCGACTTCCCGCAGGTGACCGCCTGCGGCAGCAGCACCGAGGTCTCGCTGCCGTGCATGTTCTCGCCGTGGGGCCGCGCCGACTACGACGAGAAGAAGATCCGCGGCCACCAGTCGGTGCTGCACGTACTGGAGCGCGCGGGCGTGGCCACGCTGTGGCGCGACAACCAGTCCGGCTGCAAGGGCGTATGCAGCGGGCTGGCGTTCGAAGACCTGCACGCGCGCGCCGACCCGGCGCTGTGCGACGGCCTGCGCTGCCACGACGCCATCCTGCTGCAGGGACTGGAGGAGGTCGTCGCGCGCCATCGCGGCGACCAGGTGGTGGTGCTGCACATGCTGGGCAACCACGGCCCGACCTATTTCGAGCGCTACCCGCCGGCGTTCCGCCGCTTCGTCCCGGTCTGCGAGAGCTCCGACCTGGGCCGGTGCAGCCGCGAGCAGATCGTGAACGCCTACGACAACGCGCTGCTGTACACCGACCACGTGCTGGCGGCGGCGATCGACCGCCTGGCCGCGCTGCCCGGCCGCGACACCGCGCTGCTGTACGTGTCCGACCACGGCGAGTCGCTGGGCGAGAAGGGCCTGTACCTGCACGGCATGCCCTACGCCATCGCGCCGCGTGAACAACTGGAGGTGCCGATGGTGGCCTGGTTCTCGCCCGGCTGGCGCCGCGACATGCGCCTGGATGAGGCCTGCCTGCGCCGGCAGGCGGCGGCGCCGCGCAGCCACGACGAGCTGTTCCATACCCTGCTGGGCCTGGCCGACGTGAACACGTCCCTGTACCGGCCGGACCGCGACATTTTCCGGCCCTGCCGTGGCGGATAATGTCGCCTCGCATTCCCGAGGTCGTCCATGCCAGCCCTGTCCGTCGTCATCCCGGTCTTCAACGAGCGCGGCAACATCGGCCCGCTGGTGCAGGAAGTGGTGCAGCATCTGCGCGGGCGCGTCGATTTCGAGATCGTCTGCGTGGACGACCAGTCCGGCGACGACACCCTGCAGGTGCTGGCCGCGCTGCAACCGGCGGTGCCCGAACTGCGGGTGCTGGCGCACCGCCAACGCTGCGGGCAGAGCACGGCCATCCGCACCGGGGTCCGGCACGCGCACGCGCCCTGGATCGCCACCCTGGACGGCGACGGCCAGAACGATCCGGCCGACATTCCCAAGCTGCTGGCCGCGCGCGAATCGGCCGATGCGCAGACCCGGCTGTTCGCCGGCTGGCGGGTGGACCGCAAGGACACCGCCAGCAAGCGCTGGGCCTCGCGCTGGGCCAACCGCATCCGCCGCCGCATGCTGCGCGACGACACCCCGGACACCGGCTGCGGCATCAAGCTGTTCGAGCGCGCGGCCTTCCTCGACCTGCCCTATTTCGACCACATGCACCGTTACCTGCCCGCGCTGATGCAGCGCGCCGGATGGAAGACCGCCAGCGTGCCGGTGGCGCACCGCCCGCGCGGTTCCGGCCAGTCCAAGTACACCAACCTGGGCCGTGCGCTGGTGGGCGTGCGCGACCTGCTGGGCGTGGCGTGGCTGATCCAGCGCAGCCACGTCACCGCCGTCAGCGAGATCGGCGCGGAGCGCGCGCCATGAACGCGATGAACCAGGAGATCGCCTGGCTGGCCTGGACCGGCCTGCACGTGACGCCGTGGAAGCTGATCGGCCTGGCCGGCGCGGCGATGTTCGGCGGCCGCTGGCTGGTGCAGTTCGTCGCCTCGCGGCGCGCGCGGCGTCCGGTGATCCCGCGGCTGTTCTGGTACATGAGCCTGTGCGGCAGCCTGATGGCACTGAGCTACTTCCTGTTCTCGTCCAAGCAGGATGCGGTGGGCGTGCTGCAGAACCTGCTGCCGGCCTTCACCGCCGCCTACAGCCTGTACCTGGACATCCGCCACGGGCGCGAGCAGCGCGCCGCCGCCAGTGCGGGCAAGGCCGGCTGAGTCGCGCGGCTGCACGTTACGTTTTTTGCCGCGGATGACGCGGATGGGCGCGGATAGGGCCTTCCAGCGGGAAGGCCGGCTTGGACGAGGGGTCGACGTAGCGGCTAGGGCTGGTGCCGCGGAAGCCGGTCGGGCTTCATCCGCGTGATCCGCGTGGATCCGTGGCGGAAGGAGCGTTCTTGCGATCGGGGCTGGCTTTCAACAGCCGGACGGCCGGTCAGCCCTTCCTGCAAGAACCGGGACCGGGTGCGTGCTGATGACGCATCGGACACGGCACCGCGGCGCGGGCGTGCTCAGCTACGGTTGGGCGTGAGCTTCAGCAGCCGGCCGCCGGCGCCGTCCTCCAGCAGCCACAGCGCGCCGTCCGGGCCCTGCTCCACTTCGCGGATGCGCTTGCCCATGGCGTAGCGGCGCGACTCGCGCGCCTGGGTGCCGTTGAACTCGATCTCGACCAGCGCCTGCGAGGCCAGCCCGCCGATGAAGCCCTTGCCGCGGAACCACGGGAACAGGTTGCCGGAATAGATCACGAAGCCGGCCGGCGCGATCACCGGGCTCCACGACACTTCCGGCGCGTTGAAGTCGGGGCGGGTGGAATGGCGCGGGATCGGGGTGCCGTCGTAGTGGTCGCCGTTGGAGACCACCGGCCAGCCGTAGTTGCTGCCGCGCTCGATCAGGTTGAGCTCGTCGCCGCCGGCCGGGCCCATCTCGTGCGTCCACAGGCGGCCGGCGCCGTCGAAGGCGATCCCCAGCAGGTTGCGGTGGCCCAGCGTCCACACCTGCGCGGCGATCCCGCCCTGCGCGGCGAACGGATTGTCCGGCGGCACGCTGCCGTCGTCGTTGAGGCGGATCATCTTGCCCAGCGCCGATTGCAGGTCCTGCGCGGGCGTCATCGCCTGGCGCTCGCTGGAGGTGATCCACAGCTTGCCGTCCGGGCCGAAGGCCAGGCGGTGGCCGTAGTGGTTCCAGCCGGACACCTTGGGCATCTGCCGCCAGATCACCTGCAGGCCGGACAGGCTGCCGCCGTTGCCGCCGGCATCCAGTTGCAGTTGCGCGCGCGCCACCACCGCACCGCGGGTGTCGCCGCTGCCGGCTTCGGCGTAGCTGATGTAGACCAGCCGGTTGTCGGCGAAGCGCGGATGCAGCACCACGTCGCCCAGGCCGCCCTGGCCGCCGTAGGCCACCGCGGGCACGCCGACGATCTCGCCCACCTGCCCGGTCGCCACGTTGGCCAGCCGCAGCTTGCCGGACTTCTCCGTCACCAGCAGGCGGCCGTCGGGCAGGAAGGTCATCGCCCAAGGCTCGTTGAAGGTGGCCACCGGCGTGCTGGTGAACGGCGGATCGGGCACGGCGCGCGCCTGCATGGGGCCGCCGGTGACGCGCGGGGTGTCGGCGGCCGCGGTCGCGGCGACGGCTGGCACGGCGGAGGCCATCGCGCCGGCCTGCGCTGCGGGGGCGGGAAGCGCCGCGACCGTCTTGGCTTCGTGCACCGCGGCACGCTGGCAGGCGGCGAGGCACAGACAGCAGCAGGCAAGCAGCAGAGGCTTGTTCATGCGGGCGGCTCCAGCGGACGTCGCCGGCATTGTACGCGGCCCGGATGCCGCAAGGCGTCGCGGCCGCCCGCGCGTCAGACCTTCGCGTACCAGCCGCGCCGGTCCATCCACGCCACGATGGCCCACCACAGCAGCACTACGGCCACCGCGTACGCCAGCGACGCCGCGCGCGGGCCGGCCAGCGGCGCGATCCAGCCGAACCCGTGCCGGTAGATCGGCTGCAGCCAGCCCAGCCCCAGCAGCAGGTAGACCATGGCCGCCGAGCCCGCATAGGCGGCGATGGCGTTCACGCCGAAGCGCCGCCCCAGCGCCGGCCAGCCGCGGTGGTCGACCAGGACATGGCACAGCGCCACCGCCAGCGCGGCCCAGCCGGCGGTGAACAGCGCATACGACGAAGTCCACAAGGGTTTGTTGAGCGGGAACACCTGCCCCCACGCCCAGCCCAGCAGCACGCCGGCCACGCCCGCGGCCACCAGCCGTCCGCTGCGGCCCGCGCGCAGCCACGCGCCCGCGCGCACGCCCAGCAGCGTGGTGGCCACGGCCGGGAGCGTGCTGACCAGCCCTTCCGGGTCGTGGCCCAGGCCCAGCGCTTCGTTCCAGCGGTACTGGTGGCGCCCGGCGAGCCAGGTGTCGATCCGGTTGGCGAGGTTGGTGAAGGGTTCGTAGCCGCCCGGCGCCAGCAGCGCCCAGTAGCCGAGCAGCAATCCGCCGGCCAGCAGCCATTGCGTGCGCGGCCGCGTGTGGATCGCCAGCACACCGGCCACCGCGAAGCACACCCCGATCCGTTGCAGCACGCCCCACGGGCGGAAGTACGGCCGGTCCAGCAGCCACCACGCCAGCAAGTTCAGCGCCAGCCCCAGCGCCACGATCCGGGCCGCGCGCAGCAGCACCGCCTTCGCCAGCGGCGCGCGCGCGGCGCCGGCTTCCGCCCGCGGCACGATGCCCAGCGCGACGGAGACGCCGACGATGAAGAGGAAGAACGGGAACACCAGATCGGTCGGCGTGCAGCCGTGCCAGTCCGCGTGCAACAGCGGCGGGAACACGTGCGACCAGTCGCCGGGGTTGTTGACCAGCAGCATGGCCGCCACGGTGATGCCGCGCAGGGCATCGACGGAAGCCAGGCGCGCCGGCGACGTGCCCATGCGCGCGCCTACGCGCCGCCGATCCAGGTGCCGGCGACGCGCAGCTCGTCGTCCAGCGCCACCAGGTCGGCGCGCCAGCCCGGCGCGATGCGGCCGTGGCTGTCGCCCAGGCCGAGGAACTCGGCCGGATAGGTCGAAGCCATGCGCGCCGCCTCCTCCAGCGGCAGGCCCAGCAGGCGCACGCTGTTGCGCACCGCGGTGGCCATGTCCAGCGCGGAGCCGGCCAGCGAGCCGGCGGCGTTGCGCACCACGCCGTCGCGGACGGTGATGGTTTCGCCGTAGAGATCGAACGAAGGATCGTCCGAGCCGACCATCGGCATCGCGTCGGTCACCAGGAACACCTTGCCGCGCGGCTTGGCCGCCAGCGCCACGCGCAGGCTGGCCGGGTGCACGTGCACGCCGTCGACGATCACGCCGCACCAGCAGCCGTCGTCCTCCAGCGCGGCGCCGACCGCGCCGGGCTCGCGCCCCTGCAACGGCGACATCGCGTTGTAGAGATGGGTGAAGCCGCTGACGCCGGCCTCGATGCCGGCGCGGATCTGCTCGTAGGTGCCGGCGGTGTGTCCGGCGGCGACGTGCGCGCCGCGCGCGACCATCGCGCGGATGGTGTCGGCCGGCACCTGCTCCGGCGCCAGCGTCAGCAGGGTGACGCCGTTGTCCAGCGAGGTCGCCATGCGGATCTCCGCCGCATCCGGTGCGCGGAACTTGGCCGCGTCGTGCGTACCCTTGCGCGCCGGCGCAATGTACGGCCCTTCCAAGTGGATGCCCAGCACGCCCGACACGCCCTGCGCGATGGCCTCGCGGGTCGCGGCGATGGCGCGTTCCATCACCGCCGCGTCGTCGCTGATCAGCGTCGGCAGCAGCGCGGTGGTGCCGAAGCGGCGGTGCGCCTGCGCGATGGTGCGGATCGCGTCCACCGTGGTGGCGTTGTTGAACAGCACGCCGCCGCCGCCGTTGACCTGGGCGTCGATGAAGCCCGGCACCAGCGCGGCGCCGCGCAGGTCCTGCCGGCGCGCGCCGGCCGGGATCGCGTCCTCGGCCACCAAGTCCAGGATCAGGCCATCCTGCATCAGCACGGCCAGCCCGCCGGCGAAGCCCTCCGCCGTCAGCACGCGGGCGTTGTGCAGGGCAGTGACCGCGGCGGCGCTCATACGGTTTCGGTGA
Source organism: uncultured Pseudoxanthomonas sp. (assembly GCA_937975725.1). Taxonomy (GTDB): domain Bacteria; phylum Pseudomonadota; class Gammaproteobacteria; order Xanthomonadales; family Xanthomonadaceae; genus Pseudoxanthomonas_A. Next base: position 59,158 of record CALJUL010000036.1, read on the forward strand.
CCTTGTTGAGGTGCGGCGGCACGTCGGGGTTGTAGCCGCGGCGCAGCGCCAGCGCGTTGATCGCGCGATAGAAGCTCTGGATGGCCAGCAGCGGCGCGCACGCCGGGTGCGGCGCGTCGGCCAGCGGCAGGTACCCCGGCTCCGCGGCCGCCTCGCCCTGGCGCGAGGCCACCCACACCTGCGCGCCGCGGCCGCGGAATTCCCGCGCCAGCGCCAGCGTGCCGGCCTCGGTCTCGTCGGGCTGGGCGAAGCACAGCACCGGGAAGCCCGGTCCCACCAACGCCATCGGCCCGTGCTTCACTTCGGCCGAACTGTAGGCTTCGGCGTGCAGGCCGCAGGTCTCCTTGAATTTCAGCGCCGCCTCCTGCGCCGCCGCCAGGCCCAGCCCGCGGCCCAGCACGAACAGGTTGCGCGCGTCGGCCAAGCCGTCGACCAGCGGCGACCAGTCGGCCTGCCAAGCGCGCCGCAGCGCGTCGGGCAGGGCGTCGACGGCACCACGCAGCGGCGCTTCGTCCTTCCAGTACGCGGCCAGTTGCAGGATCGCAGCCAGCGAACCCAGGTAGCTCTTGGTCGCCGCCACGCTGCGCTCGGGGCCGGCGTGCATCGGCAGCACGGTGTCGGCCAGTTGCGCCAGCGGCGAATCCTCCACGTTGACGATGGCGACCACGCGCGCGCCGGCCTCGACCGCGGCGGCGGCGTTGCGCAGCAGGTCCGGGCTCTTGCCCGACTGCGAGATCACCAGGTACAGCGCGCCGTCCAGGCGCTGCCGCGCCTCGTACACCGAGCCCACCGACGGCGAGGCCGAAGCGGTGACGATGCCGAGCTGGGTCTCGAACAGGTACTTGGCGTAGGTGGCGGCGTGGTCGCTGCTGCCGCGCGCGCAGGTCACCACGAACGGCGGCGGCTCGCGACGCAGCGCCTCGGCCAGCGCCTGCACGGTGGCGGCGTTGCGCGCGTACTGGGCGGCGACGATGTCGGCGGCCTGCGCGGCCTCCTGGTGCATGAGGGTGTCGGCGGGGGCCGGGAGAACGGGGG
>CALJUL010000037.1 GCA_937975725.1 uncultured Pseudoxanthomonas sp.
CTTGGTGGCCTGGCGCTGGCTGTCGTTGAAGTAGGCCGGCACGGTGATGACCGCCTCGGTGACGGTCTCGCCGAGGAAGGCTTCGGCGGTCTTCTTCATCTTCTCCAGCACGCGCGCGGAGATTTCCTGCGGCGCCATCTTCTTGCCGTCGGCCGTGGCCACCCAGGCGTCGCCGTTGTCGTGCTGGGTGATGGCGTAGGGCACCAGGTCCAGGTCCTTCTGGACCTCGGCGTCGGTGAACTTGCGGCCGATCAGGCGCTTGACCGCGAAGAAGGTGTTCTTGGGATTGGTGACGGCCTGGCGCTTGGCGCTGGCGCCCACCAGCACTTCGCCATCCTTGGTGTAGGCCACGATGGAAGGCGTGGTGCGGTCGCCCTCGGAATTCTCGATGACGCGGGCCTTGCCCCCGTCCATGATCGCCACGCACGAGTTGGTCGTGCCCAGGTCGATGCCGATGATCTTGCCCATGATTGGATGGCTCCCTCTGGATTTCAGTCTTGGTCCGGCGATGGGCCGGGTGATGGGTCGGATGTGGGGTGGCGCGGCGGCCGGTTCAAGGGGGTGGAGCCGGGAAACGGGAACGGGAAACGGGGAATGACGGATTCCATCCGCAGACCGGAAGCTTCCGGGAACGGGACGGGTTCATTCCCCGTTCCCTGCTCCTGTTTCTCCGCGCCCCCGCTTTCCCGCTCAGGACTCCCGCGCCACCACCACCAGCGCCGGCCGCAGCAGGCGCCCGTTGAGCACGTAGCCCTTCTGGAACACTTGCACCACGCTGCCGGGCGCCGCGCCGGGGGCATCGGCCTGGCTGATGGCCTGGTGGCGCTCGGGGTCGAAGGTCTCGCCGGCCGGGTCCAGCACGCTCAGGCCGTTGTCGGCGGCCACCTTCAGCAGTTGCTTGAAGGTCAGCTCCAGGCCGTCCTTGAGCGGGCTGGGCTCGGCGCCGGCCGCGGCCAGGCCGGCGTCCAGGCTGTCGAACACCGGCAGCAGGTCGCCCAGCAGGCGTTCGTTGGCGAACCTGCGGGCCTGCTCGATGTCGCGGGCCACGCGCTTGCGCTGGTTCTCCAGGTCGGCGCGCTCCAGCAGGGAGGCCGCGCGGAGCTGGTCCAGTTCGTTGCGCAGGGTTTCCAGTTCCGCCTGCAGGGCGGCGTCGGCATCCTGCAGGGTGCCGTTCTGGTCGATTTCGGAATCGTGTTCTTGCGGGTTCATGTCGGGTTCCAGGCGGCAGGTCCGGCCGCCAACCGGGAACCTATGGGGCCGGCGTTTCCGGATTCAAGGCGGCGCCCAGCACGTCGGCGGCCGCCTGCACCACCGGGATCACCCGGTCGTAGGCCATCCGGGTGGGGCCGATCACCCCCAGCACGCCCAGCACCTGGCCGCCGGCCATGTACGGCGCGGTCACCACCGAGACCCCGTCGTGCGGGGCCAGCCCGGTGTCCTCGCCGATAAAGATGCGCACGCCCGGCGCCCGGATCGTGCGCTCCAGCAGTTGCAGGATCTCGCGCTTGCGGGCGAAGGTCTCGAACAGTTCCCGCAGCCGCTCCAGGTCCGACAGCTCCTGCACCCCCATCAGCCGGGTCTGGCCGGCCAGCACCACGTCGTCGCCGGGCGGCGCCAGCGCCTGTTCGGCCAGTTCGATGGATTCGGCCAGCAGCCCTTCCATCTCGGTCTGCGCCGTGCGCAGGTCGTGCAGCAGGGTGGCGCGGATGTCGGCCAGCGGGCGGCCGGCGAAATGGGCATTCAGGTAGTTGGCGATGCGTTCCAGCTCCGGGCGCTCGTAGGGGCGGCGCACCTCGATCACCCGGTTCTGCACGTCGTTGTCGGCGAATACCAGGATCGCCATCACCCGCCGGCCATCCAGCGGCACGAAGTCGATGTAGCGGAAGGCGAACTGCTCGCGCCGCGGCACGCTGACCACGCCGACGAAATGAGTCATCGCCGACAGCAGTTCCGAGGCGTTGCCCAGCAGCGCCTGGGTACCGGCCCCGCTGGGCAGCTCCGAGCGCAGGCGCGCCACTTCCGACTCACCCAGCGACCTGACCTGCACCAGGCTGTCCACGAACACCCGGTAGCCCTTGGCCGTCGGCACGCGCCCGGCGGAGGTGTGCGGCGAACTGAGCAGGCCCACTTCCTCCAGTTCCGCCAGGATGTTGCGGATGGTGGCCGGGCTGACTTCCAGCCCCGCGTGGCGGGCCAGCGTCTGCGACCCCACCGGCTCGCCGTCGCGGATGTAGCGGGAGATCAGCGCGCGCAGCAACTGGCGTGCGCGGGGGTCCAGCGGCGGCGGCGGGGAATGCATGCGGGATAGATAACGGTGCGTCCCGGGCTTTGCAAGCGGCCGCGACGCCGTCGCAGAACCTGAGCCGGCTGCCCTTACAATCCGCGCCATGCTCAGACACCTCGCGATCAAGGACTTCGCCGTGGTCCGTTCCGCCGAACTGGAGTTCGGCGACGGCATGACCGTCATTTCCGGCGAAACCGGCGCCGGCAAGTCGCTGCTGGTGGACGCGCTGGGCTTCCTGTCCGGGCTGCGCGCGGACAGCGGCGTGGTGCGCCACGGCGCCGATCGCGCCGAGCTGTCGGCCGAATTCCAGCCGGCGGCGGACTCCCCCACCATGGCCTGGCTGGCCGAGAACGAGCTGGACGACGACGGCCAGTGCCAGTTGCGCCGGGTGATCCGCGCCGACGGCGGCTCGCGCGCCTGGATCAACGGCCGCAGCGTCACCCTTTCGCAACTGGCGGAACTGGCCGGCCGGCTGGTGGAGATCCACGGCCAGCACGAACACCAGGCCCTGCTCGCCCGCCAGAGCCAACTGGACCTGCTGGATGCCTTCGCCCGCAACGCGGCCGAGCGCCAGGCCGTGCGCGAGGCCGCGCAGCACTGGACCGCCCTGCTGCGCGAGCGCGAACGGCTGTCCGGCCAAGGCGACGTCTCCGACCGCATCAACTACTTGGAACACCAGTTGGCCGAACTGCAGCGCGAGGACCTGGCGCCCGCGGCGCTGGAGCAACTGGTCGCCAACCATCGCCGGCAAGCCCACGCCGCCGCCCTGATCGCCGCCTGCGACGCCGCGCTGTCCGGCCTGGCCGGCGACGACGCGCCGTCGCTCGCCCGCCTGTTGCAGCACACCCGCAGCAATCTGGCCCGCCAGGCCGAGCACGAGCCGCGCCTGCGCGAAGTGGACGCCATGCTGGAGAGCGCCGGCATCCAGATCGAGGAAGCCCTGGCCCTGCTCGGGCAGGTGCGTGACGACCTGGACGCCGACCCCGGCCAGTTCGACGAACTGGAACGCCGCCTGGCGCGCGTGCACGACCTGGCCCGCAAGCATCGCGTCCCGCTGGACGGGCTGCAGGCGCAGCAGGACCGGCTCGCCGCCGAACTCGACGGCCTGCAAGGCGCCGGCGAACGCCTGCTCCACCTGGACGGCGAGATCGAGGCCGCGCGCACGCGCTGGCGCGAGGCCGCTGCCGCCCTGACCCGTACCCGCCGGCAGGCCGGCAAGACCCTGTCGGCCACCACGACGGCGCTGATCGCCGAACTGGGCATGGGCGGCGGCCGCTTCGAAGTGGCGCTGGAAGCGCAGGAAACCGAACGCCCCGACCCGGGCGGTGCCGAGCGCGCCGAATTCCTGGTGTCGGCCAATGCCGGCCAGCCGCCGCGCCCGCTGCGCAAGGTGGCCTCCGGCGGCGAACTGGCGCGCATCTCGCTGGCCATCGAAGTGGCCGCGCTGGGCCTGGACGCGGTGCCGACCATGGTGTTCGACGAAGTGGACACCGGCATCGGCGGCGCCGTGGCCGAGATCGTCGGCCAGAAACTGCGCGCCCTCGGCGCCCAGCGGCAGGTGCTGTGCGTCACCCACCTGCCGCAGGTGGCCGCGCAGGGCCACGCCCACTACCGCGTCAGCAAGGCGCCGGTGGACGGCATGACCCAGAGCGCGGTCGAAAGACTCGGCGCCAAGCAACGCGAAGAAGAACTGGCCCGCATGCTGGGCGGCGTGGAAGTCAGCAAGGAAGCCCACGCCGCCGCCAAGCGCCTGCTCGCCAACGCCGTATAGCCCACGCTCTTATCCCAACGCGTGGGCACGGCCAGGATGGTGAACTGCCGGCCGGGCAGACGGATACGGATCAACCACCGCCTTTCCCCTTGCAGAAGCGGCTTCAGCCGCGACCGTAAAGCCTGGAAAAGCAGGAAACACGGATCAAGGCGGATGGCCGCGGATAAGGCATTCCCCTTCATCCGTACCCGAGAACGCTCTCGATGCGACACCGCTCCCTGTAGGAGCGGCTTCAGCCGCGACCGGAACTCCAGAACAACAACAGACGCCGATCAAGTCGGACGACCACCAAGAAAGGCAAACACCTCGACGGATAACCCCGGACAAAAGGCAAACGCCTTATCCGCGGCCATCCGCCCTGATCCGTGTCCAATAATTCTCTTGCCCTACGGTCGCGGCTGAAGCCGCTCCTGCAACAGCTTGGCTCAGCCCTTGCCGCCGCGCTTCTTGCGCACGTACAGCACCAGCGAATGCTCTTCCAGCTCGTAACCGTGGCGCGCCGCGATCTCGCGTTGCAGGATCTCGATCTCGGGGCTTTCGAATTCGATGATCTTGCCGGTGTCCACGTCGACCATGTGATCGTGGTGGCCGCCGCGGTCCAGTTCGTACACGGCCTGGCCGCCCTCGAAGTTGTGCTTCAGCACCAGGCCCGCGGCCTCGAACTGGGTCAGCACGCG
>CALJUL010000038.1 GCA_937975725.1 uncultured Pseudoxanthomonas sp.
GTAGATGTAGGTGTTGCGGACCATGAACTCCTTGAGGATGTCGTTCTGGATGGTTCCGGCCAGCTTGTCCTGGCTCACGCCCTGCTCTTCGGCCGCCACCACGTAGCCGGCCAGGATCGGCAGCACCGCGCCGTTCATCGTCATCGACACCGACACCTTGTCCAGCGGAATGCCGTCGAACAGGATCTTCATGTCTTCCACGCTGTCAATGGCCACGCCGGCCTTGCCCACGTCACCGGTCACGCGCGGGTGGTCGCTGTCGTAGCCGCGGTGGGTCGCGAGGTCGAACGCCACCGACACGCCCTGCCCGCCGGCCGCCAGCGCCTTGCGGTAGAAGGCGTTGGATTCTTCGGCGGTGGAAAAGCCCGCGTACTGGCGGATCGTCCACGGGCGCACGGCATACATGGTGGCCTGCGGGCCGCGCAGGAAGGGCTCGAAGCCGGGCAGCGTGTTCGCGTACGGCAGGTTCTTCACATCGTCGGCCGTGTACAGCGGCTTGACAGTGATGCCGTCGGGGGTGATCCAGTTCAGGGCGTCCACCTGGCCGCCGGGCGCGGACTTGGCGGCGGCCTTGTGCCAGGCTTCAAGGCTGGCGGTCTGGAAGGTGGGATGGTTGTCGGCCATGGTGAAAGCGCTTTCGGGTTCGGAACGGGTCGGTTGGCGGAAAACTGCGGTGTTTTCCCTGAAATTTCGACCGAAGTTTACATCATTCATAATTATTGATGCAAAATATTGGCTACGAAATTTCGCTGATCCGTCAGAAACCCCGTCATGTCCGCCTTGTCCCTGGCTCCCCGCGCTTTGTATGAAGAAGTCGCCGAACTGCTGCGCCAGCGCATCTTCCGCCGCGAGCTGCAGCCGGGCAGCTGGATCGATGAGCTCAAGATCGCCGAGGAATACGGCATCAGCCGCACGCCGCTGCGCGAGGCGCTGAAGGTGCTGGCCGCGGAAGGCCTGGTCACCATGAAGGTGCGCCGGGGCGCCTATGTCACCGAGGTTTCAGAGAAAGACCTGGCCAACGTCTACCACCTGCTCGGCCTGCTGGAAGCGGACGCGGCCGCCGTGGTGGCCCGCACCGCCTCGGCCGAACAGCTGGCCGAACTGCGGGTCCTGCACGCCGAACTGGCCGCAGCCACCGGTGATCGCGACCACTTCTTTGAACTCAACGAACGGTTTCACCTGCGCCTGCTGGAAATTGCCGACAACCGCTGGCGCGACCAGATGGTGGCTGACCTGCGCAAGGTGATGAAGCTCAACCGCCACAACTCGTTATTCAAGAGTGGGCGGATGCAGGAATCCCTGGCGGAACACCAGCGCATCCTGGATGCCCTGCTTGCCCGCGACGCCGATGCCGCCCAGGCCCGCATGCGCGAACACTTCACCAACGGGCTGGAAGCGGCCGCTTGAACGCGTAAACCGGCGTCAGACATCCAGAACGGCACGTTCCTCCGGCGTAAACACGCGCGAGCGGGTGTGGAAGGCCTTGCCTTCCGGTCCTTCCAGTGAAAACGTGCCGCCATGGCCGTCGATCACGTCGATGATCAGCTGCGTGTGGCGCCAGGTTTCGTACTGCGCCTTGCCGATGTAGAACGGGCAGCCGCCAATGTCGCCCAGGTACACGTCGCCGGCGCCGATGGTCAGCTCTCCCAGCAGGTAGCAGTTGGCCGCGCTGTTGTCGCAGCAGCCGCCGCTCTGGTGAAACATCAGCCCCGGGCCATGTTGGGCCTTGAGGTGTTCGATCAGTTCCACCGCGGCGGGTGTGGCGATGACTTTGTCAACCATGAGGGTCTCCTGTTGCTGAAACGACCGACAGGGAAAGCGGTTTCCCGCCTCCCCTGACCTTCGGGTTGCCGAGCCGGATCAGAAGAATCCGAGCTTATTCTCCGAGTACGACACCAGCAGGTTCTTGGTCTGCTGGTAGTGGTCCAGCATCATCTTGTGGGTTTCACGCCCGATGCCCGATTCCTTGTAGCCACCGAAGGCAGCGTGCGCCGGGTAGGCGTGGTAGCAGTTGGTCCAGACGCGGCCGGCCTTGATGGCGCGGCCCATGCGGTAGGCCACGTTGCCGTTGCGGCTCCAAACACCGGCGCCCAAGCCATACAGCGTATCGTTGGCAATCGCCAGCGCTTCGGCTTCATCCTTGAAGGTGGTCACCGCCAGCACCGGGCCGAAGATTTCCTCCTGGAAGATGCGCATCTTGTTGTGGCCCTTGAACAGCGTGGGCTGCACGTAGTA
>CALJUL010000039.1 GCA_937975725.1 uncultured Pseudoxanthomonas sp.
CACGATGCGCGCCGTTTTCGTATGGCACAGGGATGTGCCTTACGAAAATTCCCGGCTCCCTCGCGGACCCGGCGCCATGCGCCGGGCGCGCCGCCTGGGGTGTGCTTTCTTTGGTCACTTTCTTTGCACAAGCAAAGAAAGTGACGCCCCCGCGGCGAGCGGCGCCATGTCCAAACAATAGAAACCCATACCGAGGAACAAACGGGGCCAAGGATCAACATGATTCACCAGGACCCGATTCACCCATCGGGTGAATGCGCAAGTCGTGAGTGCACAACGCAAAACGCCATTCCGGCTCCGTTACCCCTCACCCCAACCCCTCTCCCGAAGGGAGAGGGGCTTGGACTGCGCACAAGCAAAGGAGTGTGGCGGGAGGTGCCCCTCCAGCGGTGACGAAGAACCCATCGTGGCAGGGACATGCCTCCAATGCCTTGCCACGCTTTTTTGCTACTGACCCACAGCACATCCCACAGCCCACAGCCAGCGACGAGTGACCACCGACCGGCGATCCAGGCCCAGAGACCAGCAGGCTCCGCCGCCCACCCCGACCCCTCTCCGGCAGAGAAGGACTCAAGCCGCATGCAACGTGGAAGAAGCGCCGCAGGCGATACAATCGCGCCATGAAGAAAGCCGTCGTCCTCCTCTCCGGTGGCATGGATTCCGCCGTCGTCGTCGCCATCGCCCGCGCGCAGGGCTTCGCCGTGCACGCGCTGAGCGTGCGCTACGGGCAGCGGCACACGTCCGAACTCGATGCCGCCGCGCGGGTGGCGCAGGCGCTGGGCGCGGTCGAGCACAAGACTGTGCAGGTGGACCTGCGCAGCATCGGCGGGTCGGCGCTGACCGACGACATCGAGGTGCCGGAAGCGGGCGGGGCGGGCATCCCGGTGACCTACGTGCCGGCGCGCAACACCATCATGCTGTCGGTGGCGCTGGGCTGGGCCGAGGTGCTGGGCGCGGCCGACATCTTCTGCGGCGTCAATGCGGTGGACTATTCCGGCTATCCGGACTGCAGGCCGGAGTTCATCGAGGCCTTCGAGAAGCTCGCCAACCTGGCGACCAAGGCCGGCGTGGAAGGCGCGGGGCTGCGCATCCGCGCGCCGCTGCTGCGCATGAGCAAGGCGGAGATCGTGCGCGAGGGCGTGCGCCTGGGCGTGGACTTCGCCCAGACCGTTTCCTGCTACCGCGCCGACGACCAGGGCCGCGCCTGCGGCCACTGCGACGCCTGCCGGCTGCGCGCGGCCGGCTTCGCCGACGCCGGGGTGGCCGATCCCACGCGCTATGCGTGAGGCGGCCGGTTTCGCCGCGCCGGGGGCGTTGGGGTAGAATGCCGCTCCCGGTGCAATGCCGGGATGCGTGTCCGGGCCGTTAGCTCAGTCGGTAGAGCATCGGACTTTTAATCCGCTGGTCGATGGTTCGAATCCATCACGGCCCACCATGCACATCCCCGCCGCCGCCGGTCCACCGACACTGCGCGCCTCGCCCGGCGGGCGCGACAAGGAGACGCTGTGACGACGGCATTGCGAGACTGGACGGCCCAGGCGATCCAGCGCATCGAGGCGGACTACAACCGTTCGGCCGACACCCACCTGATCCCGCTGCCGCTGCCCGGCTTCCCCGGCATCGACGCGTACCTGAAGGACGAGTCCAGCCATCCCACCGGCAGCCTCAAGCACCGGTTGGCGCGCTCGCTGTTCCTGTACGCGCTGGCCAACGGCTGGCTGCGCGAGGGCGCGCCGGTGATCGAGGCGTCCAGCGGGTCCACGGCGGTTTCCGAAGCCTATTTCGCGCGGCTGCTGGGCCTGCCCTTCATCGCGGTGATGCCGGCGTCCACCTCGCCGGACAAGATCGCGGCCATCGAATTCCAGGGCGGGCGCTGCCATCTGGTCGAGGAGGCCGGGGCGATCAACGCGGTGTCGGTGCGGCTGGCGCGCGAGACCGGCGGGCACTTCATGGACCAGTTCACCTACGCCGAACGGGCCACCGACTGGCGCGCCAACAACAACATCGCCGAGTCCATCTTCAAGCAGATGGAAGCCGAGCCGCACCCGATCCCCGAGTGGATCGTGTGCAGCCCCGGCACCGGCGGCACCAGCGCCACGCTGGGGCGCTACGTGCGCTACCGCCGCCACGCCACCCGCATCCTGTGCGCGGACCCGGAGCACTCGGTGTTCTTCGACCACTACCGCGGCGCCTGCGACGGCCACGCCGACCACGGCCTGACCTGCGCGCGCGGTTCGGGCATCGAGGGCATCGGCCGGCCGCACTGCGAGCCCAGCTTCATCCCCGCCAGCATCGACGCCATGGTCAAGGTGCCCGACGCGCTCAGCCTGGCCGCGATGCGCCACGTCAGCGCCACCCTGGGCCGGCGCGTGGGCGGTTCCACCGGCACCAACTTCGTCGGCGTGCTGGCCGCGGCCGAGCGCATGCGCGGCGAGGGGCGCCGCGGCTCCATCGTCAGCATCCTGTGCGACAGCGGCGACCGCTACGCGCACAGCTACTACAACCGCGACTGGTATCTGGAGCGCGGCATCCCGCTGGTGGAGAGCGACGACGCCCTCGCCACCGCGGTGGCCGGCCGCGGCCTGCCGCCGCTGCCGCAGGCCGACTGGCCGCTCTGACTCCCGTTGTCCCCGAAGGCATCACCATGACCAACCCCCTGCTCGACTTCTCCGGCCTGCCGCGCTTCGACGCCATCCGTCCCGAACACATCGCGCCGGCCATCGACCGGTTGCTGGCCGAGGCCGAAGCGGCGGTGAAGGCCGCCGAGGCGGTGGCGCCGCCGACGTGGGAGGGTTTCGTGCGGCCGCTGGAGGACGCCACCGAACGCCTCGGCCGCGCCTGGAACCAGGTCGTGCACCTGGAAGCGGTGGTCAATACGCCGGCCCTGCGCAGCGCCTACAACGCGCAGTTGCCGCGGGTGACGCGCTTCTGGAGCGCGCTGGGGCAGAACCTGGCGCTGTACCGGCAGTACCGCACGCTGGCGGCATCGCCGGAAGCCGCGCAGTACGACGAGGCGCGCCGCAAGGCGCTGGACAACGCGCTGCGCGATTTCCGCCTGGGCGGCGCCGAGCTGCCGGAGGAGGGCAAGGCGCGCTTCGCCGCGGTGAAGGAGGAACTGGCCGGCCTGGCGGCGAAGTTCTCGCAGAACGTGCTGGACGCCACCGACGAATACGAATTCTGGATCAAGGACAAGCAGCACCTGGGCGGGCTGCCGGCCGACGTGGTGGCCGCCGCGCGCGCCGCGGCCAAGGCCGAGGACGAGCCGGGCTGGAAGTTCACCCTGCAGATGCCGTGCTACTTGCCGGTGCAGGCGTACGCCGACGACCGCGCGCTGCGCGAGACGCTCTACCGCGCCCACGCCGTGCGCGCCTCCGAGCTGGGCGGCAACGAGGAACTGGACAACTCCGTGCTGATCGACCGCATCTTGGCGCTGCGCGCCGAGCTGGCCGCGCTGCTCGGCTTCGCCAGCTACGCCGAATATTCGCTGGCCACCAAGATGGCCGACACGCCGGACGAGGTGCTGGGCTTCCTGCGCGACCTGGCCGCCCGCGCCAGGCCGCACGCGCAGCGCGACCGCGCCGAACTGGAGGCGTTCGCGCGCGAGCACCTGGGGCTGGACGCGCTGGAAGCCTGGGACCTGGCCTACGCCAGCGAGAAGCTCAAGCAGGCGCGCTACAGCTTTTCCGCGCAGGAGGTGAAGCAGTACTTCACCGAACCGGCGGTGCTGGCCGGGCTGTTCGGCGTGATCCACGACCTGTATGGCCTGCGCGTGGAGCCCGACACCGCGCCGGTGTGGCATCCGGACGTGCGCTTCTACCGGCTGGTGGACGGCTATGGTGCGCTGGCGGGGCAGTTCTACCTGGACCTGTACGCGCGCGAGGGCAAGCGCGGCGGCGCCTGGATGGACGACTGCCGCAACCGCCGCGACCTTGCGCAAGACACGCAGGCGCAAGCCGTACAGACGCCGATCGTCTATCTGGTCTGCAACTTCGGCAAGAGCGTGGACGGCAAGCCGGCCACCTTCAGCCACAACGACGTCACCACGCTGTTCCACGAGATGGGCCACGGCCTGCACCAGTTGCTGACCCGGGTGGGCGAACTGTCGGTGGCCGGCATCAACGGCGTGGAATGGGACGCGGTGGAGCTGCCCAGCCAGTTCATGGAGAACTTCTGCTGGGAGTGGGAGCGGGTGCAGGCGATGACCGCGCACGCGGACACCGGCGAACCGCTGCCGCGTGCGCTATTCGACCGCATGGTCGCGGCCAAGAACTTCCAGAGCGGCATGGCCACGGTGCGGCAACTGGAGTTCGGCCTGTTCGACATGCTGCTGCACAGCGGCGGCGGCACCGAGGACGAGAGCGTGCTGGCGCTGCTGGAGCGCGTGCGCGGCGAGGTGGCGGTGAACGTCCCGCCGGAGTGGAACCGCTTCCCGCACCAGTTCAGCCACATCTTCGCCGGCGGTTATGCGGCGGGCTATTACAGCTACAAGTGGGCCGAGGTGCTCAGCGCCGACGCCTATGCCGCCTTCGAGGAGGCGCCCGCGCAGGTGGCGGAGACCGGCGCGAGCTTCCGCCGGGAAATCCTGGCCCGCGGCGGCAGCCGGCCGGCGGCGGAGAATTTCCGCGCCTTCCGCGGCCGGGCGCCGCGCATCGACGCCCTGCTGCGCCACTCCGGCATGGCCGGCTGAGGCGCCGGGGCGGGCTTCGCGCCGCCGCCCCGCGCAACCCCGAAACCCTGCTGCGGCGCCGTTTGACCGGGGCTGTAAACGTTTTCATAATGGCCGCCCCGTCATACCCGGCCGCCCGGGAGGATCGCTACATGCCGCATCAGCGAAGGATCGAGGGCCTGATCGCCGGGATGACGCTGGAGGAGAAGATCGGCCAGCTCGGTGCCTTCGCCGATGCGCTGCGCCCGTTCGCCTTCGAGGTGAACCCGGAGACCTTCGCCCGCGACGCCGAGCAGGTGCGCGAGCAGATCCGCGCCGGCCGCGTGGGCGCGCTGTTCAACGGCGTGGGCGCGGCCGAGGGCCGCGAGGCGCAGCGCATCGCGGTGGAGGAGAGCCGGCTGGGCATCCCGCTGCTGCTGGGCGCGGACGTGATCCACGGCATGCGCACGGTGTTCCCGATCCCGCTGGGCGAGGCCGCCAGTTTCGAGCCCGAGCTGGCCGAACGCACCGCGCGCGCCACCGCGAAGGAAGCCACCGCCGCCGGCATCCACTGGACCTTCGCGCCGATGGTGGACATCGCCCGCGACCAGCGCTGGGGCCGGGTGGCCGAGACCTCCGGCGAGGACGTGCACCTGTCCTGCGAATTCGCCGCCGCGCGCGTGCGCGGTTTCCAGGGCGAGGACCTCACCGCCGCCGATTCGCTGCTGACCACGCCCAAGCACTTCGCCGCCTACGGCGCGATCTCGGCGGGGCTGGACTACAACTTCGTGGACATGGCGCCGCAGACCCTGCGCGACGTGCACCTGCCGCCATTCAAGGCCGCCATCGACGCCGGTGCGCTGACGCTGATGAGCTCGTTCAACGACATCAACGGCGTGCCGGCCTCGGCCAACCGCGAACTGCTCACCGACATCCTGCGCGGGGAGTGGAAGTTCGAGGGCTTCGTCGTCTCCGACTACACCTCCGACCTGGAGCTGGTCGCGCACGGCTACGCCCGCGACGAGGCCGACGCCGCGCACAAGGCGCTGGCCGCCGGCCTGGACATGAGCCTGCAGAGCGGCATCTACGCCAACCACGTCGCCGCGCTGGTGGAGAGCGGCGCGCTGCCGATGGCGGTGGTGGACGAGGCCGTGCGCCGCGTGCTGCACGTCAAGGCGGCGGTCGGCCTGTTCGACGATCCGTACCGCTGCCTCGACGCCGGGCGCGAAGCCGACCCGTCCCACATCGCCGCGCACGACGCGCTGGCGCGCGACTGCGCGCGCCGCTCCATCGTGCTGCTGAAGAACGAGGGCGACCTGCTGCCGCTGAAGAAAGCCGGCCAGCGCATCGCCCTGATCGGGCCGTTCGCGCGCGACACCGCCAACCTGGGCGGCTGCTGGAACATCTTCGGCGACGCTTCGCGCATGGTGGACCTGGAAACCGGCCTGCGCGCCGCGCTGGACGATCCGTCCGCGCTGGCGGTAGTGCCGGGCAGCGGCATCGAGGACGCCCTCGAAGGCGGTATCGACGCCGCGGTCGCCGCCGCGCGCGACGCCGACGTGGTGCTGCTGGCGCTGGGCGAGCCGCACGAGTTCTCCGGCGAGGCGCAGTCGCGCACGCAGATCGTGATTCCTCCCGCGCAGCAGGCGCTGGCCGAAGCGGTCGCCGCCACCGGCACACCGGTCGTGGTGCTGCTGCGCAACGGCCGCGCGCTGGCGCTGGAAGGCGCGGTGCGCGGGGCGCAGGTGATCCTGGTGACCTGGTTCCTCGGCACCCAGACCGGGCCGGCGGTGGCCGACGTGGTGTTCGGCGGCTACAACCCGTCCGCGCGCCTGCCGGTGAGCTTCCCGCAGGACGCCGGCCAGCAGCCGTACTTCTACAACCATCCCGCCACCGGCCGCCCCAACGTGCCGGGCACGCCGCGCTTCTTCCAGACGCGCTGGCGCGAGGTCACCCACGCCGCGCTGTATCCGTTCGGGCACGGCCTGTCGTACACGCGCTTCGACTACGGCGCGCCGCAACTGGGCACGACGACGCTGGGCTGGGACGACACCCTGACCGTGCGCACGCGCATCGCCAACACCGGCGCGCGCGACGGCGAGGAAGTGGTGCAGCTCTACCTGCGCGACCGCACCGCCAGCCGCGTGCGTCCGGTGCGCGAGCTCAAGCGCTTCCGCAAGATCGCGCTGGCGGCGGGCGAAGCGCGGGACGTGGAATTCACCCTGACCCGCGCCGATTTCGAATTCCACGGCGTGGACAACCGCCCCGTGGCCGAGCCGGGCCTGTTCGACCTGTGGGTGGCGCCGTCGTGCACCGCGGGCGAGGCGGCGACCTTCGAACTGCTGGCGCCCTGAGGCGCGCGCGGCGGCCATGCACGCACCGCCCGCCGGCGCCGCCGGCCCAGGCGCCGCCTTCGGCCGGCGCGAGCGCGTCGCCACCCGCCTGGCCTTCTTCATCGCCGGGCTCACCGTGTCGGCCTGGGCGCCGCTGATCCCCTACGCCAAGCGCCGGCTGGTGCTGGACGACGCGCAGCTCGGCCTGATGCTGCTGTGCCTGGGCATCGGCTCGGTGCTGTTGATGCCGGTCGCCGGCGGGCTGGCGGCGCGCTTCGGCTGCCGCCGCGCGCTGGTGGCGGCGGGCGTGGTGGTGTGCGCGGCGCTGCCGTGCCTGGTGTTGTCGGCCAGCGTGCCGGCGCTGGCGGCCACGCTGCTGGTCATCGGCGCGAGCATCGGCGTGTTCGACGTGGTGATGAACATCCAGGCCGTGGCGGTGGAGCGCGACGGCGGCCGCGCCATGATGTCCGGCTTCCACGGCATGTACAGCGTGGGCGGCATCGCCGGCGCCGGCGGCGTGGCCGGGCTGGTCGCGCTGGGGGCGTCGCCGCTGGCGGCGGTTTCGGGGGTGGCGATCGTGGCAGCGGGCCTGCTGGCGGCCTCGGTGCGCGGCCTGTTGCCCGATGGCGGCGAGGCCGACCATCCCGCGTTCGCCCTGCCGCGCGGCCGCGTGCTGCTGATCGGCGCGGTGTGCTTCGCGATGTTCCTGGCCGAAGGCGCGGTGCTGGACTGGAGCGCGGTGTTCCTGAGTACGGTGCGCGGCGCCGACCTGGCGGCGGCGGGCTTCGGCTACGTGGCGTTCGCCGCGACGATGACCGCCGGGCGCCTGGCCGGCGACCGCATCGTGCAGGCGCTGGGCCGGTTGCGCGTGGTGGTGGCGGGCGCGCTGCTGGCCGCGTGCGGCTTCGCGCTGGCGGTGCTGGCGCCGTCGTGGTGGGCGGGGCTGGCGGGGTTCGCCCTGGTCGGCGCCGGCGCGGCCAACGTGGTGCCGGTGATGTTCTCGGCGGCCGGGCGGCAGCGCCGCATGCCGGCGCACCTGGCGGTGGCCGCGGTCACCACGATGGGCTATGCCGGCGTGCTGCTGGGACCGGCGGCGCTGGGCTTCGTCGCCAAGGCCGCGTCGCTGTCCGTGGCGCTGGGCGGGCTGGCGCTGTTGCTGGCGGGCGTGGCGGCGGTGGCGCGCACCGTCACCCGCGACTGAGGCGCGGCGACTACGGCCGCGCGGCGCCGCGCATCATCGGACCGGCCGGATGCGGACCGTATTGGCCGCGACCGTAGCGGTCGGGCCCGTCGTAGCGGTCGACGTTGATGTTGAAGTTGAACGTGCGCGGCTTGCCTTCGTCGCTGTACGTGGTCTTGCACAGGTTGAGGTTGACGGCGTTGTAGGTGCTGCGGCCCTGGCCCTTGCTGTAGCCGACGCCGGCGGTGATGCTGCCCGATACGCCGTCGCCGTCCTCGTCGCCGTACAAGACGCAGGGATCGACCGGGACTTCCGCCGCCGCCGCGCCTTTCGGACGCGCCGGCTGGCGGTCGCCGTACCAGGTGCCCGGCGGATCCTTGGCGTAGGCCGCGGCGTCGGGCAGGCTCAGGTCCAGGGTCTCCGCGTCCGACTGCGCCCACGCGGGCGCGGTGGTCAGCAGGGCCAGCAGCGCGAGGGGCAGGGTCTTCATGCGGGTTCCCGGAACGGTGGCACGCCGGTTGGCCTGCCTGCCCGGCAAGCTAGCAGCCGGGAATTGAACGCGGGCTGATGGCTGCCGGCGGAAGAAACGGCGCGCCGCGCTTTCAGCCGGCCGCGCCCAGCGCGTCCAGCACGCGCTGCCCGTAGCGGGCCAGCTTGGCCCCGCCGATGCCGCCGACCTCCGCCAGTTCGTCCAGCGTGGCCGGCTGCCGCTCGGCGATGTTGCGCAGAGTGCTGTCGTGGAAGATGACGTAGGCCGGCACGTTCTGCTCGCGCGCCAGTTGCGCGCGCAGGTCGCGCAGCACCTGGAAGCGCGGCAGGTCGGCGGCTTCCACCGCCACGCCGCTGCGCGGGCCGCGCTCCTTCTCGCGCCGCTCGCGGGTTTCCTTGCGCAGTTCCAGCCGGCGTTCGCCGCGCAGCACGGCGCGGCTGCCCTCGGTCAGGCGCAGGCCGCCGTAGCCTTCGGCGTCCACTTCCAGCAGGCCGCAGGCCACCAGTTGCCGGAACACGCTGCGCCAGCCGGTCGCCTCAAGGTCCTTGCCGATGCCGTAGGTGGTCAGGTGGTCGTGGCCGCATTGCTGGATGCGCTCGCTCTGGCTGCCGCGCAGCACGTCGATGACGTGGTTCACCCCGAAGCGCTGGCCGGTGCGGTATACGCAACTCAGCGCCTTCTGCGCGGCCTCGGTGGCGTCCCAGGTCTCGGCCGGGCTGAGGCAGTTGTCGCAGTTGCCGCAGTCGTGCGGGTAGGTCTCGCCGAAGCCGGCCAGCAGCACCTGCCGCCGGCATTGGGTGGATTCGCAGTAGCCGAGCAACTGATCCAGTTTGCGCCGTTCCAGCCGCTTGCGCTCCTCGCCGGCTTCGGACTGCTCGATCATCTGCTTCAGCAGCACCACGTCGCCCAGGCCGTAGCACAGCCACGCCTCGGCGGCCTCGCCGTCGCGGCCGGCGCGGCCGGTCTCCTGGTAGTAGCCCTCCATTGACTTGGGCAGGTCGACGTGCGCGACGAAGCGCACGTCCGGCTTGTCGATGCCCATGCCGAAGGCGATCGTCGCCACCATGACGATGCCGTCCTCGCGCAGGAAGCGGCGCTGGTTGTGCGCGCGCACGCCGGCGTCGAGCCCGGCGTGGTAGGGCAGCGCGTTGAAGCCCTGCTCGGCCAGGTAGTCGGCGAACTGCTCCACCCGCTTGCGCGACAGGCAGTAGACGATGCCGGCCTCGCCGCGGTGCTTGCGCAGGACGTCGCGCAACTGCTGGCGCGCGTTGTCCTTCTGCACCACGGTGTAGCGGATGTTGGGGCGGTCGAACGAGCTGACGAAGCGCTCGGCGTCCACCAGGTTAAGGCGCTCGGCGATCTCGCGCTGGGTGGGCGGATCGGCGGTGGCAGTCAGCGCGATGCGCGGCACGTCGGGCCAGCGCTCGTGCAGCAGCGCCAGCTCCAGGTATTCGCGGCGGAAGTCGTGGCCCCAGGCCGAGACGCAATGCGCCTCGTCGATGGCGAACAGGGCGATCCGGCTGCGGTCCAGCAGCGACAGGAAGCGCGGGGTCAGCAGGCGCTCGGGCGCGACGTAGAGCAGGTCGAGTTCGCCGCGCAGCAGGGCCTGTTCGACCCGCGACGCTTCTTCGGCTTCCAGCGAGGAATTGAGGAACGCCGCGCGCACGCCGAGCTGGCGCAGCGCTTCCACCTGGTCCTGCATCAGCGCGATCAGCGGCGAGACCACGATGCCGGTGCCCTCGCGCAGCAGCGCGGGCACCTGGTAGCACAGCGACTTGCCGCCGCCGGTGGGCATCAGCACCAGGGCGTCGCGGCCGGCAGTGAGGGTTTCGACGATGGCCTGCTGGTGGCCGCGGAAGGCGGGATATCCGAAGACCCGCTGCAGCAGGTCGGTGGGGCTTTCTGACATGCGCGATAGGGTAGCAGGCGGGGTGGGGTGGTGGTGCCGGTGGCTGGGGTGTGGTTGGGGGGCGAGAGCCTTGGGGAGGCCATGTGCGCTGTGCTGAAGTGGGTGCAGGTTGCGCATCTGGTGGTGTTTTGGCTTTTGAAACATGAGTCTTGGGCTTGAGCCTTGAACTCTGAGCCCCTCTCCCTGCGGGAGAGGGGTTGGGGTGAGGGCCGACGAAGCCAGCCGAACTGGACTGGCTGCGGAATGTCAGCGTTTGCGCCGAGCACTGGATATGTATGTCTGGCTCTATGTCTGGCTCTGGATCGGATGCATATCCACGATGGGTTTGCGGGATTCAATGCTGCGATAAGTGGGTCTATCCAGTTGTTGCAGGTTGCCTGCAGGAAGGGTCTGTCTTCTGTTTTGGCATGGTGCCGCTCGCCGCGGGGGCCCTACTTTTCTTTGCTTGTGCAAAGAAAAGTAGGCAAAAGAAACACACCCCAGGCGGCGCGCCCGGCGCACAGCGCCGGGTCCGCGGGCAGGCCGGGAATTTTCGTAAGGCACATTCATGCGCCATACGAAAACGCCGCCCATCCAGGGCGGCGCCCTGACGGGTTTACCCGGCCCGCCCGCCGCGCCTGGATGGGGCCCAAGAGCGAAAAAAGCGGGAGGGGTAACAGCAATCGCAACGGTAACAATGAAGGTAGAAGCGAAGCTGCAACAGACCACTTCGGAAGTGACAATAAAAGGCATGCAGACAGCAGTGAGGCAGCAACGAAGCTGCGCAGGTATCGGCAAGCGATAACAATGGCAACAGCGTCGGGGCTGAAGCCCCTCCTACATGGGTACGGAGGAGCTTGGTGCCGCTTTTCGTGTCCGTTGCGGGAAGCGATTACTGGCGAGGAGAATCATCCAACGCTGTTCTTGCTAGCTCTGTATTTGCCTTCTGTCGTGCCATGCCCGGCTGTCACAGCGAAAGCAAAGGCATTCACCAAGGTATTTCCGGGGCCCCTCTAGGTCCGGCAGTCCCGGCGGGTCAAACCCCGTTAGGGGCGGCGCACAGGGATGTGCGTCGTTTTCGTATGGGCCAGGAGGGCCCTTACGAAAATTCCCGCCTGGACTGCGCACCCGCCACGCAGTGGCGGACCGCCGGGGGTGTGCTTTCTTTGCCTACTTTCTTTGCACAAGCAAAGAAGCGCTTTTCAACAGCCGAATGGCTGGTCAAGTAGGGCCCCCGCGGCGAGCGGTGCCATGTCCAATCGACAGAAGTCCCTTCCGGAAGACACACAGGCTTCAACAAGGATGAACATGATTCACCAAGACCGGATTCACTCACCAGGTGAATGCGCTTGTGGCGGGTGTACAGAACAAAGTGCCATCCCGACTCCGTCGCCCCTCACCCCAACCACTCTCCCACAGGGAGAGGGGCCAAGCGCTGGGAAGCGGCACATCGTGCAGTCAGGGCCGCAAAGAGAAACGCCCGGCCGAAGCCGGGCGTTTCCTTTCCTGCGGAGCGCAAAGCCAGGCTCCAGCCAGCCATAACGGCAGAGGCTGCCGCCGCCGCCGCCAACCGCTCACTGCAACAGCGAGCGCAGCATCCAGGCGTACTTCTCGTGCGTCTGCAGGCGCTGGGTCAACAGGTCCACCGACGGATCGTCGCCCGCGTCGTCCGCCACCTTCAGCACCTTGCGCGCCGTGCGGCACACGGCCTCGTTGCCTACCACGAGCTGGCGCACCATCTCGCGCCAGTCGGCGCTGTCGGTCAGGCCGGCTTCCTCCGGGATCGAGGTCAGGCCGACGAATTCGCGGTACGAGCCCGGCGCGTTGTAGCCCAGCGCGCGGATGCGCTCGGCGATCTCGTCCAGCGCCGTCCACTGCTCGGTGTACTGGCCCTCGAACATCGTGTGCAGCGAATTGAACATCGCGCCCGTCACGTTCCAGTGGAAGTTGTGGGTCTTCAGGTACAGCGTGTAGCTGTCGGCGAGGAAGCGCGACAGGCCGTCGGCGATCTTCTTGCGGTCGCCGGTGCTGATGCCGATGTCGATGTTGGGCGCGGTGGGCGCCGAGGGGAGGGGAGCGGTCACCGATGCCTGCTTGCGCTTGGCGGGCTTGGTCTTGGCCATGCGGATTCTCCTGAGGGTGGGTTGAGACGGCACAATAGACACCCTAATACATAAGGCGTGAGTGAAGGGTTTCAACACCCCGTCGATGCGATGAACACCCCCCGTGACCCCGCCCGCGCCGCGCCCCCGCGCGCGGCCC
>CALJUL010000040.1 GCA_937975725.1 uncultured Pseudoxanthomonas sp.
ACGCCGTGCTGGCCGGCGCCGGTCTCGGCGATGATCCGCTTCTTGCCCATGCGGCTGGCCAGCAGCGCCTGGCCGATGGTGTTGTTGATCTTGTGCGCGCCGGTGTGGTTCAGGTCCTCGCGCTTGAGCAGGATCTGCGCGCCGCCGACTTCGCGGCTCAGGCGCTCGGCGTGGTAGATCGGGCTGGGCCGGCCGACGTAGTGCTTGAGGTCCTTGTCGAAGGCGGCGACGAAGGCCGGATCGACCCGCGCGGCGTCATAGGCGGCGGCCAGTTCCTGCAACGGCCCGATCAGGGTCTCGGCGACGAAGCGCCCGCCGTGGCGGCCGAAATGGCCGGCGGCGTCGGGGAAGGCGTGGAAATCCGCGGGGACAGGCGTGGCAGGCATGGGAAGCGGGTCCGGCATCGAATCGGGGCCGTCAGCCTAACGCACGGCTTGCCTCGCAGGAACCGACACTATCTGACCTTCCCGTGATAAAAACTCACGGATGAGCCGTCCCCTGCCCCCGCTCAACGCCCTGCGCGCCTTCGAGGCCGCCGCCCGCCTGGGCAGCGTCAGCCGGGCCGCCGAGGAACTCCACGTCACCCATGGCGCGGTCAGCCGCCACGTCCGCACGCTGGAGGAAGCCCTGGGCGCGCCCCTGTTCGAGCGCGAAGGTCGCGGCTTGGCCCTCACGCCCGCCGGGCAGCGCCTGCGCGACGCCGCCGGCGATGCCTTTTCCGGCCTCCAGGCCGCCTGGGCCGGCCTGCGCCGGGGTGGCCGCGGCGATGCACTGGTACTGGGCTGCCCGGGCAGCGTGCTGGCGCGCTGGGCGATCCCGCGGCTGGAACGCCTGTCCGCCGACCTGCCCGACCTGAAGCTGCACCTGTCGGCGCAGGAAGCCGGTTTCGATGCGACCCTGAGCGGCCTGGACGCCGCCCTGCTGCTGGGCGAACCGCCATGGCCGCCGGAATGGCAGGTGCACGCGCTGGCACCGGAGCGCATCGGCCCGGTGCTGAGCCCGCGCCACGCCCGCAGCGACGCCCTGCGCGGCGCGCCGGCCGCGGCCCTGCTCGACGAGCCGCTGCTGCACACCGCGTCGCGTCCGCAGGCCTGGCCGCGCTGGTTCGCCGCGCAAGGGCTGGACGCCGCGACACCGCGCCTGGGCACCGGCTTCGGGCACCTCACCTACCTGCTGGAAGCCGCCGCCGCCGGCCTGGGCGTGGCTATCGCGCCGCGGGAACTGGTCCAGGCCGATCTGGACAGCGGCCGGTTGATCGCGCCCTGGGGCTTCGTGGAAACCGGCGGCGAATGGGCGCTATGCACTCACCAGGGCCGGCGCGATCCGCGCATCCCCGCCCTGGCCCACTGGCTGCGCCACGCACTCGCGTAGGCTGCGCCCTCGGCACATCGCCGCCGCCATCAGCGTGGTTCGAGTTCTAAGGAAGTTGCGAAAAAGCCATTGGGCGCACAACCGGAAGCGGTGCGCCGGAGCGCACCCTATGCGGCTTCGGCGTGGCGGACGGCGTCGACGAAGCGCCGCATCCGCTCGGCGTCCTTGATGCCCGGCGCGGCCTCGATGCCGCTGGACACGTCCACGCCCCACGGGCGCGCGGTGCGCAGGGCCAGCGCCACGTTTTCCGGCGACAGCCCCCCGGCCAGCAGGAACGGCCGCTCCGCCGCGGCCGGCATCCGCCGCCAGTCGAAGCGCTGGCCGCTGCCGCCCTGCTCGCCCGCGGCATGGCCGTCGAACAGGAAGCCGGCGGCGCCGGGATAGGTTTCGATGCGCGCGAACGCCGCGTCGTCCTGCCCGCCCATGGCGATCGCCTTCCAGAACGGAACCCCGAACGACGCGCCGAACGCATCGTCCTCGGCGCCGTGGAGTTGCAGCACGTCCGGACGCAGGGTTTCGACGATCTGCTCGACCTCGCTGCGCGGGTTGTCCATCACCAGCGCCACCACCCCGATCTCCTCCGGCACCAGCTCGCGCAGCATCCGCGCCTGCCCCAGCAGCAGGTGGCGCGGACTCTTCGGCGCGAACACCAGCCCCACGTAGTCCACGCCCAACTCCACCGCCAGGCGGACGTCTTCGGCGCGGGTCAGGCCGCAGAACTTGATGCGGGTATGGGGCATGAGAGAGGCGGGAATGGGGAATGGGGACCGGGCAAGAGCGTACCCCGCTTTGGGACCTGTCACCGTGATGCAGGGGGAGTGAATGTAGGAGCGACGTGAGTCGCGACCGGCCGGGCCATGCTGTCGCGACTTAGGTCGCTCGTACATGCGCCGCTGCCGCCATGGATATGGAGACCGGGGAATCACGGCATGAATCCGGCCATCAAGCGGCTTCGCTTGGGTCAGGGCATGCGGCCACGCCCTCGCACGCCTGCTTCCTGTAGGAGGGGCTTCAGCCCCGCTGCTCTCCGGCCCGGCATACGGATGTCTGAAAATGCACGGTCGGGGCTGAAGCCCCTCCTACAGGGAATCCGGCAGGGTCACTTCGGGGGGCAGTTCCCAGGTGGCCGGGTAGAGGGGGCTGACGAAGACCAGGCCGTCCGGGGGTGCGGTGGGGCCAGCAACGGTGCGGTCGCGGCCGGCCAGCAGTTCGGCGATCCAGGCTTCCGGCTTTTCGCCGCGGCCGACCACCAGCAGCGAGCCGACGATGTTGCGCACCATGTGGTGCAGGAAGGCGTTGGCCTGCACCTCGATCACCACCCGCTCGCCCTGCCGCGCCACCGCGATGGCATGCAGGTTGCGCATGGCGTGCGGCGACTGGCAGTGCACGGTGCGGAAGGCGCTGAAGTCGTTCTCGCCCAGCAGCGCCTGGGCGGCGCGGTGCATGGCGGCGGCGTCCAGCGGCATCTTCTCCCAGCCCAGGTATTGCCGCTCCAGGGCCGGCCGCACGCCGCGGTTGAGGATGGCGTAGCGGTAGCGGCGGGCGCGTGCCGAGAAGCGGGCGTGGAAGTCGTCGGCCACCGGCCGGCACCAGCGCACGCAGACGGCGGGCGGCAGGCGCGCGGTGGCGCCCAGCAGCCAGCCGCGCGGTTCGCGCCGCGCCTCGCTGTCGAAATGCACCACCTGGCATTGCGCGTGCACGCCGGCGTCGGTGCGGCCGGCGCAGATCGTCTCGACCGGCGCGTCGGCCACCGACGACAGCGCATGCTCCAGCGCCGCCTGCACGGTGGACACGTCGTCCGGCGTGCCCGATTTGGTCAGCCGCTGCCAGCCCTGGAAACCGCTGCCGTCGTATTCGACGCCCAGCGCGTAACGCGTCACCGCATCGCTCCCTGCCCGGTCATCCGATGTCGCGCAGCAGTTGCAGGGCTTCGTCGCGGGCGCCGGCATCCTGGCCGGCGGCGACTTCGTTGAGCAGGTCGCGGGCGGTGGCGACGTCGCCCAGGTCCAGGTAGGCCACCGCCAGTTCCAGCCGGTCGCGGCCGGCGCCGGGGCCGGGGCCGGCCGAAGCGGCGGAGGCGTCGCCCGAATGCCAGGTCGGGCCGGTGGAACGGGAGCCGGCGGCCGGTACCGTCGCCGGCCGCTCCGGCGGCGCGGCTTCGGCCACGATGACCGGCGCCAGCGTGGCCGCGGGCGCCTCGGCGTTCGCGGCCGGGGCAGCCGGCATCGCCGCGGCGAGTTCCGCGGCGCGGCCTTCCGCCGGTGGCTTGTCGAACAGGGTCTGGCGCGGCGCCGGAGCGGGCGACAGGCGCTTGCGGCGCTGCGCCAGCCCCCAGACCAGCGAACCGGCCAGCAGCAGGCCGAACCCGGCCAGCGCCCAGACGGGCACGCCACCGTCGCCGCCGCTGGAAGCCTGCAGGCGCTGCTGCGCCGCGGCCAGGTCGCCGTCCTTCAGCGCCAGCAGCTTTTCCTGCTGCGCCTTGAGCTTTTCCAGTTCCTGCACCTGCGAGCGCAGTTCCTGCACTTCGGCATCGCGCGCGGCCAGGTCTTCCTTGGCCTGCTGCAGTTGTTCGTTCGCCAGCATCTCGCCTTCCCCGCCGGCGGTGACGCCGGACTGCGTTGCAGAACCCGTCGGGCCGGTGGCCGCCGGGGCGATTTCCAGCCGTGCGTCGGTTGGCCGTGCCGGCGCCGCGGTGGCCGTGGACGACGGCGCAGCGGGCGCGGCCGGTTCCACTACCGCGGCGGGCTGCGGCACCGGCGCGCGCGCGCGGCGCCACTCGGCGATCTGGCTGCGCACCAGCGCGGCCGCTTCGCTTTCCATGATGCCCTGCGCCTGCGCGGCCTCCGGCACGCGCAGCACGGCGCCCTGCTTGAGCCGGTTGATGTTGCCGTCGATGAACGCCTCGGGGTTGGCCCGCAACAGCGCCACCATGGCCTGGTCCAGCGAATAGCCCTGCGCGTGCGCCAACGGCTGCGCGATCTGCGACAGCGACTGGCCGCGGCGTACGGTCACGGTGTCGCCTGCGACGACCGCCGGGGCCGCCGCGGTTGCTTCAGGCACAGGCGCAGGTGCGGGCGCGGCAGGTCGCGGCGCGGGCGCGGGTTCCGGCACGGCCACCACCGGCGCAGCCGGCGGCGGGCGGAGGATCTGGTCGGACGGTGCGGCGGCCGGCGCATCGATCACCGGCTGCGCGGCGGCGGCCAGGGTGCCGGGCGTGCTGACCAGCGCGGAGTATTCGCGCACCAGCCGGCCCTGGCCCCAGTCCACCTCGATCAGGAAGTTCACCGCCGGTACGTCCACCGGCGCACGGCTGGTGACGCGTACCACCGGGCGGCCGGCATCGTCCAGCCCGATGCTGAAGTCCAGTTCGTTGACCAGTCCCTGCGGGCGCGGCAGGCCGACCCGCTCGAAGGTGACCGGCGAGGCCAGGCGCGCGCGCAGTTGCTCCAGTTCGCCCGGTTCGCTGGAAATGACCGGAATCTCGGCCAGCAGCGGCTGGCCGGGTTGCGATTTGACCCTGATTTCGCCCAGGCCCAGCGCCAGGGCGGCATTGCTCAGCAATGCCAGCCCCAGCCCGATCATGCCGGCCAGCGGGCGTCCTGCCGTCCGAGGTCTGTGCTTCGGTTTCACGGCGCTTCCCCAAGTTTCCCGGGCAAGACTATAGCCGCTCAGCCGCCGTTCGCCACCAGTTCGGCCAATTGCACGGCGTTCAGGGCCGCGCCCTTGCGGATGTTGTCGGCGACCACCCATAGGTTGAGCGCGCGCGGATGCGAGAAGTCCTCGCGGATGCGGCCGACGAACACCGGGTCGCGCCCGGAGGCGTGGGTCACCGGGGTCGGATAGCCGCCGGCCTTGTGCTCGTCCACCACTTCCACGCCGGGCGCGGCGCGCAGCAGTTCGCGCGCCTGCTCGGGGGTGATCTTCTTCTTCGTCTCCACGTTCACCGCCTCGGAGTGGCCGTAGAACACCGGTACGCGCACCGCGGTGGGATTCACCTGGATGCTGTCGTCCTCCAGGATCTTGCGCGTCTCCCAGACCAGCTTCATCTCTTCCTTGGTGTAGCCGTTGGGCTGGAACTCGTCGATGTGCGGGATCAGGTTGAAGGCGATCTGCGCCTTGAACTTCTGCGGCTCGATCTCCTGGAAGGCCAGCAACTGCGCGGTCTGCCGGCCCAGCTCCTCCAGCCCGGAACGGCCGGCGCCGGACACCGACTGGTAGGTCGCCACGTTGACGCGCTCGATGCCGTACTCGCGGTGGATTGGCGCCAGCACCGGCATCAGTTGCATGGTCGAGCAGTTGGGGTTGGCGATGATGCCGCGCGGGCGGTTCTTCGCCGCGTGCGGGTTGACCTCGGACACCACCAGCGGCACGTCGTCGTCGTAGCGGAAGGTGGAAGAGTTGTCGATCACCACCGCGCCGGCGGCGGCGAACTTCGGCGCGTATTCCTTGGACACGCCGCCACCCGCGGAGAACAGCGCGATGTCCACGCCGGCGGGGTCGAAGGTCTCCAGGTCGACCACGTCGATCTTCTGGCCCTTGAAGTCGATCTGGCTGCCGGCCGAGCGGGCCGAGGCCAACGGGATCAGCTTGCCGACCGGGAAGTCGCGCTCGGCCAGGATGGACAGCATGGTCTCGCCGACGGCGCCGGTGGCGCCCACGATGGCGACGGTGAAAGTGCGGTTCTGGTTGCTCATGGAAGGAGGTCTGGAAAATGGAGAGGGGGACAAACGACGTGCGGGGGCTGTGTTCGGGGAACCTGCGGGCGTGCCTCAGGCTCCCTGTCGTTTGGCGATGATGGTGCGGGTGCGAGTGGCGACGATCGACAGCGCGTCGGGATTCACCGGCGAAGGCGGATCGCCGGCGCGCGGCCCTTCGCCCAGCGCGGCGATCAGGTTGTCCACCGCCAGCGACGCCATCGCACGGCGCGTGGCCAGGCTGGCGCTGGCGATGTGCGGAGTCAGCACCACATTGCGCAGCGCCAGTAGTTCCGGCCGCACGGCCGGCTCGCCTTCGTACACGTCCAGCCCGGCGGCGGCCAGGCGGCCGTTGGCCAGCGCGTCGGCCAGCGCGAGTTCGTCGACGATGCCGCCGCGGGCGATGTTCACCAGCGTGGCGGTGGGCTTCATCTTCGCCAGCGCGGCGGCGTCGACCAGGTGATGCACCTGCGGCGAATACGGCAGCACCAGCGTCACGTGGTCGGCCTGGGCCAGCAGGTCGTCGAAGCCCGCGTGCGTCGCCGCGCATTCGCGCTCGACCGTCTCCGGCAAGCGGCTGCGGTTGTGGTACAGCACGCGCATGCCGAAGCCGCGCGCGCGCCGCGCGATGCCCTGCCCGATCCGGCCCATGCCGACGATGCCCAGCGTGCTGCCGTGCAGGTCGGCGCCGAGCATCGTGCCGAAGGACCATTGCTGCCAGCGGCCCTCGCGCAGCCAGCGCTCAGCCTCGGTGATGCGACGCGCGGTCGCCATCAGCAGGGCGAAGCCGAAGTCGGCCGTGGTCTCGGTCAGCACGTCCGGCGTGTTGGTGGCGACGATGCCCGCCTGCGTCAGCGCGGCGACGTCCAGGTTGTTGTAGCCCACGCCGACGTTGGCGACGGCGCGCAGCCCCGCGGCGCCGGCGATCTCGGCGGCGCCGATGTGCTCGTTCAGCGTGACCAGCGCGCCGGCGCTGTCGCGCAGCGCATCGGCGATGGCCTGCGGCGTGTGTTCGGTGACCTCGGCGGTCGCGTGCACGTCGAAGTGCGCCGCCAGCCGTCCGACGATGTCGTCGAACAGCGGCTGCGACACCCAGACGCGCGGCCGCGGCTCAGCCATCGCCCTGCCCGTCCGGCGCGCCGCCCGGGATCCGTGGCGGCACCTCGCCCACGTCGCCGCATTGCGCGCGGTGGCGCAGCGCCTGGTCCATCAGCACCAGCGCCAGCATCGCCTCGGCGATGGGCGTGGCGCGGATGCCCACGCAGGGGTCGTGGCGGCCGGTGGTGATGACGTCGACCGGTTTGCCCTCCACGTCCACCGTCGCGCCCGGCAGGCGCAGGCTGGACGTGGGCTTCAGCACGATGGAGGCGGTGACCTGCTGGCCGGTGGAGATGCCGCCGAGGATGCCACCGGCATGGTTGGAGAGGAAGCCGTCCGGCGCCATCAGATCGCGGTGCTCAGTGCCCTTCTGCGCAACCGCGGCGAAGCCGTCGCCGATCTCCACGCCCTTGACCGCATTGATGCTCATCAGCGCGGCGGCCAGTTCGCCGTCCAGCTTGCCGTAGATCGGCTCGCCCCAGCCCGGCGGCACGCCGTCGGCGACGACGTTGACGCGCGCGCCGATGGAGTCACCCGACTTGCGCAGCGCATCCATGTAGCTCTCCAGCGCCGGCACCTGTTGCGCCCACGGCCAGAAGAACGGATTGGCCTCGACGGCATCCCAGTCAAAGCCCTCCGGCGTCACCGGCCCGAGTTGCGCCAGGTAGCCGCGCACCGTCACGCCGAAACGCTGCTTCAGCCACTTCTTGGCGATCACGCCGGCGGCCACGCGCATGGTGGTCTCGCGCGCGGACGAACGCCCGCCGCCGCGCGGGTCGCGGATGCCGTATTTCTGCCAGTAGGTGTAGTCGGCGTGGCCCGGGCGGAACTGCCGCGCGATGTCGGCGTAGTCCTTGCTGCGCGGGTCGGTGTTGCGGATCAGCAGCGCGATCGGCGTGCCGGTGGTACGGCCTTCGTAGACACCGCTGAGGATCTCCACCTCGTCGGCCTCGCGGCGCGCGGAGGTGTGGCGCGACTTGCCGGTGGCGCGGCGCTCCAGGTCGTGGCGGAACTCCTCCGGCGCGATCTCCAGCCCCGGCGGGCAGCCGTCGACCACGCAGCCGATGGCCGGCCCGTGCGATTCGCCGAACGTGGTGACGGTGAGGAGTTTTCCGAAACTGTTGCTGCTCAAGCGCCGCTCCGCGGGTGGGGATCATCGGGGGCAAGGCGCTCAAATATCGCATATCGGCCCGGCCGTTGTGCACTGCGCCAATGCGGGATACAACGGTTGCAGTCGCAACCGACCCGGCGCTCCGCACGCATGTGCGCCGCACATGCGTGCGGAGCGGATTATTTTCGCGCGGCGGCCAGCTCGGCGATGCGGGCGTTGTGGCGGATCAGTTCGGCGCACTCCACGGCGAAGATGCCCATCTGCCCCACCTTGAATTCGATCCAGGCGAACTCGACATCCGGCAGCAGCTTTACCAGCGCGCGCTCGGACTCGCCGACCTCGCAGATCAGCAGGCCGTCCTGGCTCAGGTGCAGCGGCGCGTCGCGCAGGATCTTCAGCACCAGGTCCAGGCCGTCGTCGCCGGCGCGCAGGCCCAGTTCGGGCTCGAAGGAATACTCCTTCGGCAGCGCGTCGGTCTCGTCGTCGGTGACGTAGGGCGGATTGGTGACGATCAGGTCGTAGTGGCGGCCGGTCAGGCCGGCGAACAGGTCGGACTTGACGAGGTGCACGTTATCGGCGTGCAGGCGCGCCTTGTTCTCGGCGGCCAGCGCCAGCGCGTCGTCGCTGACGTCCACACCGTCCACCTGCCAGTCCGGGTTGTAGTGGCCCATGGCGATGGCGATGCAGCCCGAGCCGGTGCACAGGTCCAGCGCGCGGTTCACTTCGCGCCCGCCCAACCACGGCTCGAAGCCGGACTCGATCAGTTCGGCGATGGGCGAGCGCGGCACCAGCGCGCGCGGGTCGCTCTTGAAGCTCAGGCCGGCGAACCACGCCTCGCCGGTGAGGTAGGCCACCGGGATGCGCTCGGCCACGCGGCGCTCGAACAGCGCCAGCACCTGCGCCTTCTCCGGCGTGGTCACCCGCGCCTGGCCGTAGGCCGGGCCCAGGTCCGGCGGCAGGTGCAGGGTGTGCAGCACCAGGTGCGTGGCCTCGTCCAGCGCGTTGTCGTAGCTGTGGCCGAAGGTCAGCCCGGCGGCGTTGAAGCGGCTCGCGCCGTAGCGGATCAGGTCGATGATGGTGTGCAGTTCGGCGGCTGCGTCGGCAGTCATGGCAGGCGGTGCGTGAACGCCTCTGGCGGCGCGGTTCGCGATTATAGGCGCTGCGCCGGTATCATGGCGGCCCCGTCGCCGCGCCCATGCGGCCCCGGCCGCCGCGGCCGCGTCCTTTCCCGTGGGAAACCCGCTCCCTATGTTCAACAAGAAGATCGGCCTCATCCTGGTAGTGGCGCTGGCCGCCGGCCTGGGCCTGCTGGCCGCGCAACGGTTCCTGGGCCCCGCCGCGCCCGGCGCCGTCTGGCCGGCCACGCGGGCGGTAACGATGCTGCCGCAGCCGCGTGCATTGCCGGCGTTCTCGCTGCGCCAGTCCGACGGCACCCAACTGGCCGACGGCGAGTTGAAGGGCCACTGGACGCTGGTGTTCCTGGGCTTCACCTACTGCCCCGACGTGTGCCCCACCACGCTGGCCGAGCTGGCGCAGGCGCAGGCGCAGTGGACCGACCTGCCCGACTCCACCCGCCCGCGCGTGCTGTTCGTGTCGGTGGACCCGGAACGCGACACCCCCGCCCGCATCGGCGAGTACGCGCACGCCTTCCATCCGGACACGCTGGCGGCCACGGCCGACGTGCCGACGCTGGAGAACTTCGCCAAGGCGCTGGGTTTCGTCTTCATGAAGGTGCCCGGCGAAGGCTACGCGGAGAATCCGAACGACTACAGCGTGGACCATTCCTCGGCCATCGCCGTGCTCGACCCGCAGGGCCGGCTGGCCGGGCTGATCCGCCCGGCGGGCGATCCGGGCCGGCCGGCGTTCGACCCCGCCGCCATCGCCGCCGACCTGCGCACGCTGACCGGGGCCGCGGCGAAATGAGCCTGGTGACTTCGCTGACGTACGTGCTGCCGCACCGCCTGCTGTCCTCGCTGGCGCGGCGGCTGGCCTATTCGGCCTCGCCCGCGGTGAAGCAATGGCTGATCGACGCGGTGGTGCGCCGCTTCGACGTCAACCTGGGCGAGGCCGCCGAGCCCGACCCGAACGCCTACCCCACGTTCAACGCCTTCTTCACCCGCGCGCTGCGCCCCGGCGCGCGCGTGCCCGACCCCGACCCGCGCGCGCTGCTGATGCCGGCCGATGGCCACATCAGCCAGTGCGGCGCCATCGAGGACGGCCGCATCTTCCAGGCCAAGGGCCAGTCCTTCACCGCCGCCGAACTGCTGGGCGACGCCGGCGACGCCGAACCGTTCCGCCACGGCCTGTACGCCACCGTCTACCTGTCCCCGCGCGACTACCACCGCGTGCACATGCCCTGGACCGGCACCCTGCGCGAGACCGTGCACGTGCCCGGCCGCCTCTTCAGCGTGGGCACGGACGCGGTGGCGAACGTGCCGCGCCTGTTCGCCCGCAACGAGCGGCTGGTCTGCCACTTCGACACCGACTTCGGCCCGATGGTCTCGGTGATGGTCGGCGCGCTGCTGGTCTCCGGCGTGGAGACCGTGTGGAGCGGCGAGGAGATCCCCGCCTACGGCCGCGCGGTCACGCGCAAGGACTACCGCGGCAAGGGGATCACGCTGGCGCGGTTCGCGGAAATGGCGCGGTTCAACTACGGCTCCACGGTGATCGTGCTGCTGCCGCCGGGCGTGGCGGCGCTCGCGCCGGGATTGAAGGCGGAATCGCCGGTGAAGTTGGGGCAGGCGCTGGCGCGCCTTGTCGATTAGCGGCCGGGTTGGTGGTTCGAGTTTGGTGGTTTGGGTCTTGGCTTGGGTTTGAGCCAGGCCCGGGCGCCACAATGCGTTCCTTGGCTTCGGTGCTCCCACTGCTCTGCTACGGCGCGCTTGCGCGATCCTAGCCCCTCTCCCTGCGGGAGAGGGGTTGGGGTGAGGGGCAACGGAGCCGGGATGGCGCTTTGCGTTGCGCACTCGCGACATGCGCATTCACCCGATGGGTGAATCGGGTCCTGGTGAACCATGTTCATCCTTCTTGAAGCATGTGCGCCTTTCGGAAGGGATTTCTATTGTTTGGACATGGCGCCGCTCGCCGCGGGGGCCCTACTTTTCTTTGCTTGTGCAAAGAAAAGTAGGCGAAAGAAAGCACACCCCAGGCGGCGTGCCCTCCGCGCTACGCGCTCCGGGTCCGCGAGGGAACCGGGAATTTTCGTAAGGCACATCCCTGTGCCATACGAAAACGGCGCGCATCGTG
>CALJUL010000041.1 GCA_937975725.1 uncultured Pseudoxanthomonas sp.
GTCCGACCCGATGATCGAGGCCATCACCAGAAACGACCTGGTGGTGACCTCGGTGCTGTCGGGCAACCGCAACTTCGAGGGCCGCATCCACGCCGAAGTGAAGATGAACTACCTGGCCAGCCCGCCGCTGGTGGTGGCCTACGCCATCGCCGGCACCACCGACATCGACCTGACCACCGAGCCGCTGGGCACGGGCAGCGACGGCCAGCCGGTGTACCTGCGCGACATCTGGCCCAGCAACAAGGAGATCGGCGACTTCATCGCCGCCACCATCGGCCCGGAGATGTTCGCCAAGAACTACGCCGACGTGTTCAAGGGCGACACCCGCTGGAACACCATCGCCTCGCCCGACGGCGACCTATACGTGTGGGACGCGGACTCCACCTACATCAAGAACCCGCCCTACTTCGACGGCATGTCGATGGCCGTGGGTGGCATCGACGACGTGCACGGCGCGCGCGTGCTGGGCCTGTTCGGCGACTCCATCACCACCGACCACATCTCCCCGGCCGGCAGCATCAAGAAGGACTCGCCGGCGGGCCGCTTCCTGGTCTCGCGCGGGGTGCAGCCGGCCGACTTCAACAGCTACGGCAGCCGCCGCGGCAACGACGACGTGATGGTGCGCGGCACCTTCGCCAACATCCGCATCAAGAACCTGATGTTCGGCGGCGAGGAGGGCGGCAACACGCTGTATTTCGGCAGCACCCCGCCGGAGAAGATGTCGATCTACGACGCGGCGATGAAGTACAAGGCCGACGGCGTGCCGCTGGTGGTGATCGCCGGCAAGGAATACGGCACCGGCTCCTCGCGCGACTGGGCGGCCAAGGGCACCAACCTGCTGGGCGTGAAGGCGGTGATCGCCGAGAGCTTCGAGCGCATCCACCGTTCCAACCTGGTCGGCATGGGCGTGCTGCCGCTGCAGTTCATCGAGGGCCAGAACGCGCAGACGCTGGGGCTGGACGGCTCGGAGGTCTTCGACGTCACCGGCCTGCACGACGGTGCCGCCAAGGTGGCCACCGTCACCGCGCGCAAGCCGGATGGCCGCGAGGTCAGGTTCCAGGCCAAGGTGCTGCTGCTGACGCCGAAGGAAGTCGAATACTTCCGCCACGGCGGCCTGCTGCACTACGTCCTGCGCCAATTGGCCGCGCGCAAGGCGGCTTGAGGGAGCAGACCCGCCCCGTAGCCACGCGGGGCGGGGATTCCTTCCCCGCCCGCTTCTGTAGGAGCGACGTAAGTCGCGACCGCAGGAGTGGGCTGGCAGGGAAGTATGGTCAAGCAGGGAGGCCGGCAGGATGAAGCGTCTTGCTTCATCCGTGTGGTTCGCGCCTTGGTTGCCCGTCTGTGGTTCCTGAAGGTCTGTGGTCGCGACTTACGTCGCTCCTACAGGGGGGGCGATTGCTCGGCGTGTGCGGGAGCGGCGCTATTAGCGGGTGCGGATCAGGGATTGCGTGGAAGGCTTGGCTTCCTCTTTCCATTCCATTCCGCGTCGCGACTCACGTCGCTCCCACATCCCACACTCCACGCTCCACACCTACGTCCAGCATGCTCCATGCCACGGCGGGAATGGACTACTCCTGCGAGACGGCGGGCGCGTCGCCGCCGCCGGCGCGACGCTGCTTGACGTAGCGCTCCAGCCACTGGTCCTGTTCCCACAGCAGGTGCAGGACCGACTCCCGGGCGGCGTAGCCGTGGCTCTCCTTGGGCAGCAGGACCAGCCGCGCGGGGGCGCCGAAACCCTTGAGGGCGTTGAAGTAGCGCTCGCTCTGCATGGTGAAGGTGCCGGGGTTGTTGTCGGCCTCGCCGTGCACCAGCAGCATCGGCGTCTTCATCTTGTCCACGTGCATGAAGGGCGACATGGCGTTGTAGATGTCCGGCGCCTCCCAGTAGTTGCGCTCCTCCTGCTGGAAGCCGAACGGCGTCAGCGTGCGGTTGTAGGCGCCGCTGCGGGCGATGCCGGCGGCGAACAGGTCCGAGTGGGTCAGCAGGTTGGCGGTCATGAACGCGCCGTAGGAATGCCCGCCCACGGCCACGCGCCGGCGGTCGATGTAGCCCAGCGCGTCGACCGCATCGATGGCCGCCCTGGCGTTGGCGACCAGTTGGACGATGAAGCTGTCGTTCGGCTCCTCCTTGCCCTCGCCCACGATCGGGAACGCGGCATCGTCCAGCACCGCGTAGCCGCGCGTGACCCAGTAGAGCGGCGAACCGTAGCTGGGGAAGATGAACTCGTTGGGGTTGGTGGTGTTCTGCCCGGCGCTGTCGCGGTCCTTGTACTCGGTCGGATAGGCCCACATCACCAGCGGCAGCTTCTCCGTCTTCGTAACCCGGTCGTAGCCGGCCGGCAGGTACAGGGTGCCGTTCAGCGGCAGGCCGTCGGCGCGCTTGTAGCTCAGCACTTCCTTGTGCACGCCCTGCAATCCCTTGAACGGATTGCCGAAGCGCGTCACCGGCACCGGCGCGGTGTCCGCCCTGTAGTGGCGGACGTAGTAGTTGGGGAACTCGGTCTGCGATTCCAGCCGCACCAGCGCGGTGCCCTGCACGGGATCGACCAGCGACTGGATGGTTTCCTTCTGCCCCTCCAGGCGCGAGGTGTAGAGGCGCTCCTTCTGCCCGGAAGCCAGGTCGATGCGGTCGATGAAGGGGAACTGCCCTTCGGGCGTGTAGCCCTCGCCGATCAGCCAGGCGCGGTCGCCGTCGAGCGCCAGCACTTCGTGGCCGCTCTCGTTGCGGCGGGTCTCCCACTGGCCGGGATCGCTGTACTGGTCCTGGTAGTTGCGGCTGGCAAGTTCCCTGAGCGGCGCGCCCGGCGCCGAGGGATCGAGCAGGTAGGTGCGGATGTTGCGCGTATTCCACCAGTAGTCGGTGACGATGGCGTGGCGGGCGTCGCCCCACAGCACGCCTTCCAGGCGGTCGATGGTCTTGAACAGCGGGACCGGCGCGCCGGTGAACGGCGCCTGCCAGGCGAACGCCTCGTCGCGGAACGGCACTTCGATGGCCGGGTCGCCCTTGTCCAGGGCTTCGGCCCAGACCAGGGTGGCGGGCTGGTCGGCGCGCCATTCGATGTCGCGGCGGCCCGGGCGCACGGCCATGAAGCCCTTGGGCAGGTCTTCGGCCAGCGGCGCGTCCACGACCTGGACGACCGGCTTGCCGGTGGTCTCCACCACGTCCGCGCGGTACGGGAAGCGGCCGTAGGGCACCAGGTAGGAGAACGGCCGCTGCAGGGTGCGCAGCAGCACGTAGCGGCCGTCCGGAGAGAAGCTCTGTTCGGCGTACATGGCCGGTCCGCGCCAGCGCGTGGCGCGCCCGGACAGCGGCACGCGGTGCAGTTCGGAGGTGGCGAGCGTCTCGAAGTTGGCTTCGTCCTGCGGATTCTTCAGCAGGTCCTGGTAGGTGCGGTTCTGCGCCTTGTTGCCGTCGCTGACGCTGACGACCGGGCCCGTGGGTACCTGGCGCGCCGTGTCGGCCAGCGCCGGGCGCTGCACCGGCAGCATGCGCACCAGCAGCGCCTGGTTGTCGCGGAACCAGGTCAGCGGATTGCCCAGGTTGGCGTTGAGCCGCGCCTCGGTCAGGCGGGTGGCGCGCGCCGCGGCCAGGTCCAGCACCCAGGCTTCCACGCCGGTGCGGGCGGTATGGGTGAAGGCCAGCCTGCGCTCGTCGGGCGACCATGTGAAGTTGGCCAAGCGCGGCGTGGCCGGCAGCCCGGCGACCTGGCGCGCCTGCGCCTCGCCCAGCCGCTGCACCTGCAGGTTGTTGTAGTACGTGGCGGTGCTGGCGATGTTGGTGCGCGGATTCACGCGCAGGCCGCCCAGTCGCAGTTCCTCGTCCGACAGTTCGGCCAGGGTCTTGAAGGTGTCGCGGTAGAACAGCACCAGCGTGGTCTTGCGGCTGTCCATCGCCACTGCGGGCGGGCGCTGCACGTCGGCCAGTTGCAGGATTTCGGCCGGCGGCACCTGGTACGGCAGCGCTTCCTGGGCGGCCAGGCCGGTGGGCAGCAACAGGCAGGCCAATGCGATCAGGCGGAACAGCATCCGGTTATCCCCTCGGGTCGAACGAAGGCGCGATGATCGGCGCAACGGCGGCCGGGGACAAGCGCCGCCCGACCCGGTTGCCGGTTCCGGGCGCGTTCCGCGTGGACACAAGGGAAGGCGGCTTCCGGAGACTGCGATGAAGACCCTGACCCTGGCGGCCGCCCCGGTTTGCGCACTCATCGGCACCGGAACGGATGGGCTCAAGGACGTCCCTGCCCTGCATGCGCGCCCGGCTCTTGCGGGCAATGGCGCGCACCGGCCGCGGATCAACGTGCATGGAAAGCACGAACGTGCCGCCCACCAGGGACACACGGCCCGCTACCGCAGCAATTACCATGGACGCATCGGCCAGTGGCGCTTTCCCTTCGGCAACGAAGGCCATTGGCCGGCTGGGATGGTCCTCGACACAGGCAGGAAGAAAAGCCTGCCGATCATCGAAGACCACGGCCAGCGCAGGCTGGACGAGTACCACTGGCTCCACGCAACCGTACACATCCGGCAGGCACGCCCTGCCAGCACCGCACGCAAAGACCCGAACGGAGGACCTCCAGCATGAAACCGCGCATCCTCTCCGCCCTCACCGCGACCGCCGCGGCACTGTGGCTCGCCTTGCCGGCGGCCTCGGCGGCCGGCATCGATGCCGACCAGGCGCGCCGCATCGCCGAGCAGTTCGTCGCCGCCAAGCAGGGCAGCCCGCAGGAAAGCTTCGAGACCATGGAAACCGCGGTCGCCGACCTGGACGGCGACGGCAAAGACGAGATCGTCGTGTGGTGGAACATGCTCGGCCCCACCTACTGGAGCCACGGCGTGACCGTGCTGGCCCACCGTGGGCAGCGCTACCAGCCGGCCGGCGAGACCGAGGAAGCGCTGGGCAACGTGGAGGACATGGACGTGCGCAACGGCGTCATCCGCCTGCAGACCAAGTGGCCGGGGCCGAACGATCCGCGCTGTTGCCCGTCGGTCGCCAAGACGATGCTCTTCCGCTGGCAGGGCAACCGCCTGGTCCCGACGAAGTGACCCGCGCGGCGGCGTCACCGCCACTGCGCGTAGTGCACGCGCCATTCGCCGTCTTCCAGGCGCCAGGCGCTGGTGACCTGGTAACGGCTCGCCTGTTCGGGCAGCCAGCGGTTGTCGCCGCCGGTCAGCAGCACCTGGAAACGGACGATGGCGTTGTCGCCCTGCACCTCCACCTCCAGTGGCCCGGTGACGATACCGATGCCGGCGTTGCCCAGCGTGCGGGCGCGCAGCAGGTTGTGCAACGCACCACGATCCATGCCCTGGGTGCCGGTGAAATCGGCGCTGACGCCGCGCATGAAATCCGCCGTACGCTTTTCCTCCGCCGCCGCCTGCATGGCCGAGAACTGCGCGCGCAGGCGTTCCTCGGGCGTGCCGCCGCGGCAGGCCGCCAGCAGTATCAGCAGGCATGCCGGCGCCAGGACCGCCCATGCCCGGGCCCTGCGCCGCGCGGGCTTCGTCGCCGTCATTGATCGCTTCGCCTTTTCCATCCGTAACGGTATGCTCCCGGCAAGCGTCCTCGCGGCGTAAACCTTTTCGTGTGCCGTCGAGCGGCCCGCAGACCCTGGGGAGGGAGCTGAAAGATGATTCAGGAACGTCCGTGGTTCAAGAGCTATCCGCAAGGCGTGCCGCACGAGATCGACCTTGAGCAGTACCGCTCCATCGTGTCGGTGTTCGGGGAAGCCGTCAGCAAGTACCGCGACCGGCCGGCGTTCCGCAATTTCGGCAAGACCCTGACCTACGGCGAGATCGACAGGCTCAGCCGCCAGTTCGCGGCCTACCTGCTGGGCGAGCTCAAGCTCAAGAAGGGCGACCGGGTCGCCATCATGATGCCCAACTGCCTGCAGTACCCCATCGCCATCTTCGGCGTGCTGCGCGCGGGCCTGACGGTGGTCAACGTCAACCCCATGTACACCCCGCGCGAACTCAGGCACCAGCTCAACGACTCCGGCGCCAGCGTGCTGGTGGTGGTGGACAACTTCGGCAAGACGGTGCAGGAATCCCTGCCCGGCACGCCGGTGAAGCAGGTCGTCACCACCGCGCTGGGCGACCTGGTGGGCTTCCCCAAGGGCGCGATCATCAACTTCGTGCTCAAGTACGTGAAGAAGATGGTGCCCGACTACGACATCCCGGGCACGGTGCGCTTCCGCGACACGCTGACGCTCGGGCAGTTGCACGCGCTGCCGGAGATCGACATCGACAGCGGCGACATCGCCTTCCTGCAGTACACCGGCGGCACCACCGGCGTGGCCAAGGGCGCCATGCTGACCCACCGCAACATGGTGGCGAACATGCAGCAGGCGTCGGCCTGGATCGGACGCAACGTCAAGGCCGAGGGCGAACTGATCGTCACCGCGCTGCCGCTGTACCACATCTTCGCGCTGACGGCGAACTGCCTGGTCTTCATGAAGTTCGGCGCCACCAACCTGCTGATCACCAATCCGCGCGACATGCCCGGCTTCGTCAAGGAACTGCAGGGCACGCGCTTCACCGCGATCACCGGCGTCAACACGCTGTTCAACGGCCTGCTCAACACGCCGGGCTTCGACCAGGTGGACTTCTCCGCGCTGCACCTGACCCTCGGCGGCGGCATGGCCGTGCAGCGTGCCGTGGCGGAGAAGTGGAAGAAGGTCACCGGCGTGACCCTGGTGGAAGCCTACGGCCTGACCGAAACCTCGCCGGCGGCCTGCATCAATCCGATGGACCTGGCCGACTACAACGGCGCCATCGGCCTGCCCGTGCCGTCCACCGACGCCTGCGTGAAGGACGACGACGGCAACATGCTGCCGGTCGGCGAAGTCGGCGAGCTGTGCATCAAGGGCCCGCAGGTGATGAAGGGCTACTGGCAGCGCCCCGAGGAAACCGCCAACGTCATCGACGCCGACGGTTGGCTGCATACCGGCGACATGGCCAAGATGGATGAGGCGGGCTTCTTCTTCATCGTCGACCGCAAGAAG
The DNA here is from genome assembly GCA_937975725.1 of uncultured Pseudoxanthomonas sp. Classification (GTDB taxonomy): domain Bacteria; phylum Pseudomonadota; class Gammaproteobacteria; order Xanthomonadales; family Xanthomonadaceae; genus Pseudoxanthomonas_A. Next base: position 6,998 of record CALJUL010000041.1, read on the forward strand.
GACATGATCCTGGTCTCCGGCTTCAACGTGTATCCCAACGAAGTGGAGGACGTGATCGCCGGCCTGGACGGTGTGCTGGAAGTGGCCGCGATCGGCGTGCCCGACGAGAAGTCCGGCGAGGCCGTCAAGGTCTTCATCGTCAAGAAGGATCCTGCCCTCACCGCCGAGCAGGTGAAGGCGTATTGCCGCGACAACCTGACCGGCTACAAGCAGCCGCGCTACATCGAATTCAGGACCGAGCTACCCAAGACCAACGTGGGCAAGATCCTGCGCAAGGAACTGCGCGATCCCCCCGCTCCGGCGGCCTGAGACCCGCCCGCCACGCCCCTGGAAAGGCCGGCCTTGAGCCGGCCTTTTTCTTTTCGTTCAGGAGCTTAAGGGCTATTTTGGAGACTTGCATCACATTTCCGAACGACAGTGCCCGGCTTCCGGGCGGGAACCGGCATGAAGGTGGATTTCCACTGGATTTTAATTATTCGTTCAGGTGTAGGATCGCGTCGTGATGGACTCACGTCACAAAAATCCTTGCCTTATCCCCCGGTACCCCGCAGCGCCAACGCCCCAGGAGCTCCCCATGAACAACGTCGAAAAACTGCAGCGCACCCGTCAGTACGCCACCATCCGCGTCGAATCCGCGCCGGACGGCAACAGTCACTGGATGTACATGCACAACGACGCGCCCACCGGCTCGCGCCCGTGCTTCCGCAGCGATCTGCTGGACGACATGTGGAGCTTCACCTCGTCCATCACCATGCGCGAGAGCGAGCGCCAGCCCGGCCGGCTGCGCCACTTCGTGCTGGCCTCGGCGGCCAACGCATTCAACCTCGGCGGCGACCTGGACCTGTTCGCGCGCCTGATCCGCAACAACGACCGCGAACGCCTGCTGGCCTACGCGCGCCGCTGCATCGACGGCGTGTACACGCTGCACAACGGCCTCGGCGGCGACGTGCGCACCATCGCGCTGCTGCAGGGCGACGCCCTGGGCGGCGGCCTGGAGATGGCGCTGGCCTGCCACACCATCGTGGCCGAGGAAGGCGTGGAAATGGGCCTGCCGGAAGTGCTGTTCGGGCTGTTCCCGGGCATGGGCGCCTATTCTTTCCTGTGCAAGCGCGTGTCGCCGCAACTGGCCGAGCGCATCATCCTGGAAGGCAACATGTACACCAGCGAGCAGTTCCACCAGATGGGCATCGTCGACGTGCTGGTGCCGAAGGGCCAGGGCGAGGCCGCCGTGCAGGAACTGATCCGCCAGCAGCAGCGCGCCCCGTATTCGCACCTGGCCATGAACGCGGTGCGCCAGTTGGCCCAGCGCGTCAGCTACGACGAACTGATGGGCATCACCGAGATCTGGGTGGACACCGCGCTGGCGCTGGGCGACAAGTCCCTGCGCATGATGGAGCGCATCGTCCGCGCCCAGGAACGTCGCGCCAGTTCGCACGCCGCCTGACACCCCGTCCCAGCCCAGCAGTACACGCCATGACAGGGGGCGGGAAGTGCGCGATGCATTTCTCCGAATGGCGGGCCGGCGTCAGCCGCCCGCCCCAGGCCCCGCCGGGGCCCCAGCGAACCCCTACTTGCGGTCACTGCCCTGCTCGGCGGCCGCGTGCCGCGCGCGCTCGCGCGCTTCCAGCGCCGCCCGGCCCTGCGCCAGGTGCGCGTTCACCGTCGCCAGCCGCTGACGCCATTCCTTCGAGATCTGCCAGTCCGCCAGCCGCATCAGTTCGCTGGCCGCCGACGCCAGCTTGACCAGGCCCAGGTTGCTGGCCACGCCCTTCAGCGCATGCGCGTGGTCACGCAGGTGGTCGCCGTCGCCGCGCTCCATCGCGTGCGCCATCGCGCCGATGCAGCCGTCGGCGTCGTTGAGGCATTGCGCGATGAACTCGCGCTCGAAGGCATCGCCCATTCCCAGCGCGCTGAGCTCGTCCAGCACGCTGACGTCCAGCACGCCGTCGGACATGGATTCGGCGCGCACCGGCACCGGCGCGACGACGGAACCCGTGGCCGTGGCCTTGCCCGCGGTGGCGATGTCGGCCAGCACGTCCAGCAGGCGCGAGGCGACCACCGGCTTGGCCAGGAAGGCGCGTGCGCCGGCCTGTTCGCAGCGCTGGATGGATTCGGGAGTGACGTCGGCGCTGAGGATGATCACCGGCGTGCGGATGCCGCTGCCGGCCTCCATCACGCGCAGTTGCTTGAGCAGGTCCAGGCCGCTGATGCCGGGCATGTGCAGGTCGCAGATCACCACGTCGAAGGCCGAGGACTCCAGCGCGTCCAGCACTTCCTCGCCGCCGTTGACGCAGGTGATGCGGTGGCCGGCCTTCTGCAGCAGGCGCTGCACCACCATGCGGTTGGCCTCGTGGTCGTCGGCCACCAGTACCTGCATCGTGCGCACGCGGGCGCGGTGGCGCAGGAAGGGGTCGGAGAACGCGATGATGTTCTCGGCCCCACCCTCCTGCCGGTCCGACAGCCAGTCGTCGGCGTGTTCCTGCACCGCCGGTACCACCACGCGCTCGGGCACGGCCTCGAACGGCAGTTCCACCCAGAAGCAGCTTCCGCGGTTCTCGTGGCTCTCGAAACCGATGGTGCCGCCCATCGCCTCGGTCAGGCCCTTGGCGATGGTGGTGCCCAGGCCGGTGCCGCCGTAGCGGCGGTTGAGACTGGCGTCGGCCTGCTCGAAGGCTTCGAACAGGCGCTCGCGCAGCGCCTGGGGAATGCCGATGCCGGTGTCGGTGACGGTGAAGCGCAACCGCACCCGGCCGTCGGCCTGTTCCGACGCCATCGGCTGCACCTGCAGGCGCACTTCGCCCTCGTCGGTGAACTTGACCGCGTTGCCGGCCAGGTTCAGCAGCACCTGGCGCAGGTGGCCGGCGTCGCCGCGCAGGCGCGAGGGAATGGCGCCGTCCACCAGGCTTTCGTAGCGCACCTGCTTGCCGCGCGCCTGCGGGGTGAGCATCAGGCCGATGCTCTCGACCACTTCGCGCGGCGAGAACTCCACCACGTTGAGCTTGAGCTTGCCCGCCTCGATGGCGGAGATGTCCAGCACGTCCTCGACCAGGCCCAGCAACGTGCGCGTGGACGCCTGGATGGTGGACAGGCATTCGCGCTGCTCGCTGTCCAGCCGGGTGGTGGCCAGCAGTTCGGACATGCCCGCCAACCCGTTCAGCGGCGTGCGGAACTCATGGCTCATGTTGGCCAGGAAGCGGCTCTTAGCCTCGTTCGCGCGACGCGCCTCCTCGGTGGCGCGGGTCAGGTCGCGCAGCAGCCCGGACAGGTACATGGGCACGGCGACCAGGCCCACCCACAGGCCCAGGCCCAGGCTGAAGTTGTCGCGCCAGTAGGGGTTCAGGCAGATCACCGCGCCGAAGCCCAGGCAGGCCGACACCACCGCGCCGACCAGGTAGCGGTTGCCGTAGCGCAGGCCGTTGCCCACCGTCACCCACATCATGATGACGTACAGCCAGGCCAGCGGTTCGCCCTTGAGCACCATGGCCACGGTCATCAGGCCGTAGTCGGTGACCATGCCGATGATACGGCGCACGTGCGACCTGCCCGGCGAGACCAGGATGCCGATGAACAGGCCCAGGCCGATGACCGCGCCCACGCCGCTCATCGCCGCGGACCATGCATAGACGTCCGGCGGAAGCTTGCCGTAGAAGGCCGCCACCGCCATGTACAGGATCACGCCGGTGAAGATGATGACGCGGATGGCCGTCTGGCCATGCTCGCTGTCGGGCCTGTTGGCCAGCCGGCTCCGGATCCATGCGGACAGGTTGCGTTCCATCGCTCACTCCATCCCGGGGCGGCTCTGCACCGTCGAGTAGCGCGCGCAGATGTCGTCCAGCCGCTCGCGCCCGCGGATCAGCGCGTCCACGCAGGACGGATCGAACAGGCGTCCGCGCTGCGCGTACAGGTAGGCCAGCGCGGCGTCCTTGTCCCACGCCTTCTTGTACGGGCGCGGCGAGATCAGCGCGTCGAACACGTCGGCCACCGCCACGATGCGCGCCTCCAGCGGGATCTCTTCGCCCACCAGGCCGTCGGGATAACCGCTGCCGTCGTAGCGCTCGTGGTGGCGCAGGGCGATCAGCGCGCCGGTCTGGATGAAGCGGTTCTGGCTGCCGGACAGCAACTGGTGGCCGATCTTGGGATGGCGGCGCATGACCTCGGTCTCTTCCGTGGTCAGCGGGCCGGCCTTCATCAGCACCGAGTCGGGAATGGCGATCTTGCCCATGTCGTGCAGCGGAGCCGCCATCTCGATGGCGCGTACCTCGTCCTCCGGCAGCCCGAGCTGCTCGGCGATCAGGCCGGCGACGTGCGCCATGCGCTCCAGGTAGGCGCTGGTGCCGCTGTCGCGGTACTCGATGGCGCGCGCCAGGCGCGAGAGCGTCTCGCGCTCGCGCTCCTCCACCTCGTGCATGCTGGACAGCAGACGCTGCTCCAGCGATAGCGCGCGCTGCTTGACGTTCTCGGCCTGCTGGCGCAGTTGCAGCAGGTTGCGGCAGCGGGCGCGCAGCTCGCGCGGGCGCACCGGCTTGACCAGGAAATCGATGACGCCGGCCTCCAGCGCGGCCTGGCGGATCGGCTCGTCGCCCACCACGGTGATCAGGATGATGGCGATGTCGCGGTGCATCGGCAGCCGGCGGAAGCGGCGGGCGAATTCCAGCCCGTCCATGCCCGGCATGCGGTAGTCCAGCAGCAGCAGGTCGGTGCGGTTCTTCTCGCACCATTCCAGCGCGGCCAGCGGGTCGCCGAAATCGTGCACGCTCAGCTCGGAAGCGATGTCCTCGATGACGTGGCGCAGCATCGTGCGCGCGGACGTCTGATCGTCGACGATGACGATGTTCAATGCGCTGCCCACCCCTTGGGGCCACATCAAGTGGCTATCGGGCAAGGATACTCCGGCGGCAGGAACGCTGGTATCAAGCATGTCGGTGGGCCTCTCGGTACTCAGGACCGCACGTGCACGGCGGCCACGGCGGGACCGATCCGCAATCCGGGGCCCCCTCCCCTGACGACTATCGGCACGGCGGCCGCAGAATTGAGCGACCGCCCCGCAGGCGACGCAGGAAGCGTGCCAGTCCCCCCGTCCGCAGGGGCGCCTTCTTCACTCCAACGTACCCGCGGCGGAAAAAGGCCATCCCGGGGCGGTTTCCCCGCGTCCTGGCGGAAGCATCCGGGCCGCCGCCGCGCCTTCACGGCCTGCCGCCGTCCGGCCGGGAAGTGCCCTTTCACGTCACTTTCAGGACGAGTGGGGCCGGCCTCAGCCCTGATTTTCCGGGCGCATGTAGGGGAACAGCAGCACATCGCGGATGGAGTCGGAGCCGGTCAGCAGCATCACCAGCCGGTCGATGCCGATGCCCAGCCCGCCGGTGGGCGGAAGACCGTACTCGAGCGCACGGATGTAGTCGGCGTCGAAATGCATGGCCTCGTCGTCGCCGCCCTCCTTCGCCTGCACCTGGGCCATGAAGCGCGCGGCCTGGTCCTCGGGGTCGTTGAGCTCGGAGAAGCCATTGGCGATCTCCTTGCCGTTGATGAACAGCTCGAAGCGGTCGGTGTAGCCCGGCTCGTCGTCGTTGGCGCGGGCCAGCGGCGACACCTCCACCGGATGGTCGGTGATGAAGGTCGGCTGGATCAGGGTGTGCTCGACGGTGGCCTCGAAGATCTCCAGCAGCAGCTTGCCCCAGCCGTACGACGGCTTGACCCTGATCTTCAGCCGCTCGCAATGGCGCAGCAGCGCCTCGCGGTCGGTGCAGTCGGCAGCGCTGATCTCCGGGTTGTGGTGGCGCACCGCCTCGTCCATGCGCCAGCGGCGGAATGCCGGCTCCAAGTCGACGGCCTGGCCTTCCCAGGTCACCTGGCCGGTGCCCAGCACCTCGTGGGCCACGTCGCGGATCACCCCTTCGGTCAGGTCCATGATCTCGGTGTACGTGGCGTAGGCCTCGTACAGTTCCAGCATGGTGAACTCGGGGTTGTGGCGGGTGCTGACGCCCTCGTTGCGGAAGTTGCGGTTGATCTCGTACACGCGCTCCAGCCCACCGACCACCAGGCGCTTCAGATACAGCTCCGGCGCCACCCGCAGGTACAGGTCCAGGTCCAGTGCGTTGTGGTGGGTGGTGAACGGCTTGGCCGTGGCGCCGCCGGGGATGTAGTGCATCATCGGCGTCTCCACTTCCAGGAAGCGGCGCGCATCCAGCCATTCGCGGATGGCGCGGATGATCCTGGAGCGCTTGATGAAGACCTCGCGTGCCTCCGGGGTGACGATCAGGTCCACGTAGCGCTGGCGGTAGCGCTGCTCCACGTCCGACAGGCCGTGCCACTTGTCCGGCAGCGGCCGCAGCGACTTGGTCAGCAGGCGCAGGCCGTCGACCTTGACCGACAGCTCGCCGGTGCGGGTGCGGGTCAGCACGCCCTCGGCACCGACGATGTCGCCGATGTCCCAGCCCTTGAAGGCTTCGTAGGTCCCGGGCAGCCCGTTGGCCTGCAGGAACAACTGGATGCGGCCCGACTCGTCCTGGATCTGCGCGAAGCTGGCCTTGCCCATCACCCGCTTGGCCATCAGGCGGCCGGCCAGCCGCACGCGCTGGCCGGCGCCTTCCAGCGCCTCGGCGGTCCACAGTTCCTTGTCCTCGTACTGGGCCTGCAGGTCGCCGGCGTAGTCGCCGCGGCGGAAGTCGTTGGGGAACGCGATGCCCTGCGCGCGCAGCGCCGCCAGTTTGGCGCGCCGCTCGGCGATGAGGCTGTTCTCGTCGGCGTGGGGCGTCGCGGGGGTCGGGTCGGTCATGGCGTCAGGAGAGGAGAAGTGAGGGGAGAGGAGTGAGGAGTGAGAGGCGCGGGAGAGATCACAAGAGGAAGCGGCCAGCGGATCCGCGCTGCCTGTTCTTCCTCACTGCTCACTCCTCTGCCCTCACTCCCCGCTTACGCGTCGATGCGTTTGGCGCCGGCTTCCAGGCCGGATTTCAGGCTCGCTTCCAGGAACTCGTCCAGGTCGCCGTCCAGCACCTTCTGGGTGTCGGTGCGCTCCACGCCGGTGCGCAGGTCCTTGATGCGGCTCTGGTCCAGCACGTAGTTGCGGATCTGGCTGCCCCAGCCGATGTCGGACTTGGTGGC